>CAYXRQ010000154.1:0-3107 GCA_964466765.1 uncultured Bifidobacterium sp.
GTGTCGGGCGGCAAGGGAACCGCCCAGGGCAAGATGGACGCGCTCCGCGACGCCGGCGTGAAGGTGGGGCAGAACCCCACCGAGGCCGGCGCTTTGATGGCTGAGATCGTCGCCGGACTGCGCTGAGTGCCGAGGGCCCTTCTCTCCGTCTTCGACAAGACCGGCATCGTCGGTCTGGCCCAGGGTCTCCACGACCTCGGCTGGACGCTGCTCTCGAGCGGCGGCACCGCCGCGGCCGTTGCCGGTGCCGGAATCCCCGTCACGGATGTCGCTGACGTCACCGGGTTCGGTCCCATCCTCGACCACCGCGTGGTCACCCTGCACCCGCGGGTGCACGGCGGCATCCTCGCCGACAGGGACAAGCCGCACCATGTGGCCGAGATGGCAGAGCACGGCATCGAGGCGATCGACCTCGTGGTGGTCAACCTGTACCCGTTCGCCTCGGACCCCGGCATCGAGTTGATCGACATCGGCGGGCCCGCCCTCGTGCGGGCCGCCGCCAAGAACTTCGCGCACGTGGGCGTGGTCGTCGACACCGCGGACTACGACGGGGTTCTCGAGATGCTGCGCGAGGGCTCCTTCGGCGAGTCGGCCCGCCGTCTGCTCGCCCAGAAGGCGTTCCGCATCACGAGTGCGTACGACGCCGCGGTCGCGTCGTGGATGTCCGACGAGAACCCCCGCCGCATCGACGCGACACTGCCGCCGATCCTCACGATCGTCGCCGAGCGCGCGGAGGTGCTGCGCTACGGCGAGAACCCCCACCAGCAGGCCGCGCTCTACCGCCTGCCCGGTGCGGAGAGCTGGTGGGACTCGGCCACGCAGCTGAACGGCAAGGAGATGTCGTACCTGAACGTCCTCGACACCGAGGCCGCATGGCAGCTGGTCAGCAGATTCGACCGGCCGGCCGCCGTCATCGTGAAGCACGCGAACCCGTGCGGCGTGGCCCTCGCCCCCTCGGTCGCCGAGGCCTACCGCAAGGCCAACGCCGCCGATCCCGTGAGTGCGTTCGGCGGCATCATCGCCGTGAACGGCGAGGTGGACGGGGAGATGGCCTCCGCCGTGGCAGAGGTCTTCACCGAGGTCGTGGTGGCGCCGTCGTTCTCCGCCGCCGCCCTCGACATCCTGTGCGCAAAGCAGAACCTGAGGCTGATCGAGGCGGTGGCCCCGTTCCACAGCATGGGTGTCAACGTCCGCAGCGTGGACGGCGGCCTCCTCGTGCAGACGAACGACGAGGCAGACGAGCCGCTCGACGACTTCACGGTGGTGTCGGAGCGCGTGCCGACAGACGACGAGTGGACGAGCCTTCTCCTTGCATGGCAGACGGTCGCGGCCACGTGGAGCAATGCCATCGTGCTGGCCAACGGCGACACCGTGGTGGGCATCGGCGGCGGCCAGCCCAATCGTGTCGATGCAGCCCGCATCGCAACCGGGCGGGCAGGGGAGCGGTCGCGGGGGAGCGTGGCGGCGAGCGACGCGTTCTTCCCGTTCCGTGACACCGTCGATGCGCTCGCGCAGGCAGGTGTGACCGCGATCATCCAGCCGGGCGGCAGTGTGCGGGACGGGGAGTCGATAGCGGCGGCCAACGAGAACGGCATCGCGATGGTGCTGACCGGCAGCCGCCATTTCCGCCATTAGGTCGCCCCGGCCTGCCCCCGTGCGGCCGTAGAATGGAATCCATGGCCCGCATCGGAGATCTCCTCGCGGCCGGCCGCACGTTCTCGTTCGAGTTCTCGCCGCCGAAGACCGCCCAGGGATCCCTCAGTCTCGGCCGCACCATCGCCGAGCTGGAGCCCCTGGGCCCGTCGTTCGTGTCCGTGACGTACGGGGCGGGCGGCAGCACCCGCGAGTACACACGTGACACCGTGCTGTGGGTGCGCAGGGAGACGGGCATCCCCCCCATGGCGCACCTGACGTGCGTGGGCCACACCCGTGCCGAGATCGCCGACATCATCGCCACGTACACCGAAGCGGGCGTGGAGAACGTCCTCGCCCTCGCCGGTGACCCGCCGAAGGACACCGCGGACGCGCGCCCCAGCGACTACCGGTACGCGGCGGAGTTGATCGAGCACGTGAGATCGATCGCCGACATGAGCATCGGGGTCGCGGCCCACCCAGAGGTCCACCCTCGTTCCGCCTCGCGGGCGAGCGACCGTGCCCACCTGGCCGACAAGCTGCGAGCCGCGGACTTCGGTGTCACCCAGTTCTTCTTCGAGGCGGAGCACTACCACCGCATGGTCGACGAGCTCGCCGCGCTCGGTGTCGACAGGCCCGTCATCCCCGGGATCATGCCCGTCACGAACATCGGCCAGGTCGAGCGCATGGCGGAGATGTCGGGGGCGGCGTTCCCGCAGTGGCTGCGCGAGCGGCTGGAGTCTGGCGCCTCCCCGGAGGACGTGCGCCGCATCGGGGTGGAGGCGGCCACCGAACTGTGCGCAGAGCTCCTCGCCGCGGGTGTCCCCGGCCTGCACTTCTACACGATGAACAAGTCCACCGCGACGCGGGAGATCTACGCGCAACTGGGCCTGCCCGTTGCCTGATGCGCCGCGCGCGCCCGGTTCGATGAGCACGCACACGGAACAGGGGACTCCCGCGTGGGGGACGCGCCGCGGCCCGACGGTCCCGTACATCCCCGGCCTCGACGGGCTGCGCGCACTCGCCGTCATCGCGGTCATCGTCTACCACGCCGACAGCAGGTGGCTCGGCGGCGGGTTCCTCGGTGTCGAGGTGTTCTTCGTGATCTCGGGCTACCTCATCACGCTCCTCCTCGTGGCCGAGCGCGAGCGCACGGGTGCGATCTCCCTCGGCAACTTCTGGATGCGCAGGGCACGGCGCCTGCTCCCGGCACTCTGGCTGCTCCTGACGCTGCTGGCCGTCTGGTGCGCGGTCTGGGAGAGGGACCGGCTCGGGCTGCTCCGCGGCGACACGCTCGGCGGGTTCTTCTACGGCGCCAACTGGTTCCAGGTGTGGACGGGTTCCAGCTACACGAGCTCGTTCGCCTTCGCCCCGCTGCGTCACCTGTGGTCACTCGCGGTGGAGGAGCAGTTCTACATCGTCTGGCCGCTCGTCATGTGGGTGCTCCTGCGGCGTGTGAGGCCCCGCACGTCGCC
>CAYXRQ010000154.1:3207-4312 GCA_964466765.1 uncultured Bifidobacterium sp.
CTCGGAGTCGCGGCGCTGGCGGCACTCGGGTGGATGTGCTGGACGTTCCGTGACGTCGTGCGCGGCGAGACGCAGCACGCGTACGACCTCCTCTACAGGGGCGGGTTCCTCATGGTCGGGCTCGCCTCCGTGGTCGCGATCATGGCCGTCACGAAGCCGCGCAGCATCCTCGGCCGCTACGTGCTCGGCAACCCGCTTCTCGTCTGGGTGGGCACGCGCAGCTACGGGCTGTACCTGTACCACTGGACGATCTTCCAGCTGTTCCGCAAGACGGCCGGCACGCCTCTGACGCTGCGTGAGTTCGTGGGTCTCATGGTCATCACGGTCGTCGTCACGGAGGTGTCGTACAGGCTGGTCGAGCTGCCGGTGCGCGCGGGCAGGCTCGGGCTCGCGTGGCGGCGGTGGCGCAACCCGTCGGGCCCGGCGGCCCTCGAGGCCCGCCGCCGTCTGACCACCGCGGTGCTCCTCGCATCGGTCCTGCCCCTGTTCGCGTTCGGCTCCATGGCCACTGCCCGTGTCATCCAGGACGACATCACCGCGAACCTCGACGACAACGAGGGGGCGGTCGTGACGATCCCCACGATCGCGCCGAAGCCGACTCTCGCACCGGGCCAGACGACGGTGCCGATGCCCACCACGTCCCCGCCGAAGATCATCGACGTGCTCGCGGTCGGTGACTCCGTGATGCTCGGTTCGGCCAAGAAGCTGTCGGCGCAGGGACTCACCGTGGACGCCGCGAAGAACCGCCAGCCGCTGGACGCGCTGCAGATCTTCAACTACTACAGGTCGACGAAGGAGCTCGGCGAGACCGTCGTGATCCACCTCGGCACGAACGGCACCACCAAGGCGGGGATATTCGACAGGCTGATGAAGCCGCTCGCCGAGGTGGACCGCGTCATCGTGCTGACCGTCCGGGTGCCCACGCGCGAGTACGAGAAGATCAACAACGACATCATCTACGCGCTCCAGGGCAGGTACCCGAACGTCGAGATCCTGGACTGGTACACCATCTCCAAGGACCACCCCGAGTGGTTCGCCAAGGACAAGGTCCACCCGAACGACGCCGGCCAGGACAGGTACGTGGCCGAGATCGTGGCCAAGGTGC
>CAYXRQ010000155.1:0-4292 GCA_964466765.1 uncultured Bifidobacterium sp.
GCTCGAAGCTCACGATGAAGTACCCCAGCGTCTATCTCGTCGGACCGAAGGCCACGGGCGAAGTGCTGTCGGTCGCCTACGCCGGCGCGGGCCAGCACCAGGACGCCGGCGCCAAGATGGTGCACGCCGCGCCGGAGACCACCTCGAAGATCGTGTCGAAGTCCATCAGCAAGGACGGCGGCATCACCACGTACCGCGGCCTCGTGCGCGTGGACGAGGGTGCCCACGGGTGCAAGAGCCACGTGCAGTGCGACGCGCTCATCCTGGACGGCGACTCCGAGTCGCGCACCCTCCCGTACATGGAGGTGGGCGAGAAGGACGCAGAGATCGGCCACGAGGCGACCGTGTCGAAGATCGCCGACGAGCAGCTCTTCTACCTCATGTCCCGCGGCCTCACCCAGGAGGCTGCCATGAGCATGGTGGTGAACGGATTCATCGAGCCCGTCACCCGCACGCTGCCCATGGAGTACGCGGTCGAGTGGAGCCGCCTGATCGAGCTGCAGATGGAAGGCTCCGTCGGCTGAGCCGGCGACACCGGGGTGGCCCCATGCCGATGCGCACCGAGTGCAAGCACTACGAGAGCCGCACGTACGCGAACGGCGACGCCGTGCGCAAGTGCAACCTGGACCTCGCCCCCGAGGCACCGTGGCGCTGCCCGGACAACTGCACCCGGTACGAGCGCCGGCTTGCCGACGTGGCGTGGGTGCACAGCACCACGCTCACAACGCCGACACCCGACGAGGTGCCCGGCCTCGACGACGGCAGCGCGGCCGCCGTGCTCGACGCCGCGGAGGACATCGTGAACGCCATCGGCGCGCAGATGCTCGCCGAGGTCGAGGCCGAGAAGAACGGCAAGAAGCGCCGCTGGTTCCGCCGCAAGAAGTAACCCCCGCACACAGAAACTGACCCCCGCATGAACACCACCCCCGTACTGCCGAGCGCCGAGGAAGAGATCTGGCGCTACAGCCGCATCGGCGAGCTCGACCTGTCCAAGTTCGCCGCCGGTGCCGCGCGCACCGAGACCGTCAACGCCGATGCCCTGCGCGCGACCGGCACCCACGCCGGCGCCGCCATGGAGACCCCCGCCGACGTCTTCGCCGCGCTCAACCGCGAGCACGGCACCGAGATCGCGCTCGTGGTTCCGAGGGGCCGCGCCGTGGAGCAGGTCATCGAGATCGTCCACCACGTCGACGCCGACGGCACCGTGTCCTACCCGCGCCTCGTCATCGACGCCGGCGAGGACTCCGAGGTCACCGTCGTCGAGCGCTTCGTCTCGAGTGACTCCGTCACCGCGCTCGTGGTGCCGGTGCTGGAGGTGCGGGCCGCGCGCTCCGCGCGGGTCAACTACGTGGCGGTGAACCAGCTGGGCACCCGCACCTGGCAGATCGGCCACCAGCAGGCGGTCGGCCACCGTGACTCCACCATCCGACTGAACACCATCGCCCTCGGTGGCGACTACGCGCGCATGCGCGCGGAGGCCCGCCTGGTGGAGCAGGGCGCGAGCGCCCAGCAGCTCGCGCTGTACTTCGCGAGCGGCACCCAGATGCACGACTTCCGCACGCTCCAGCACCACGTGGCGCCGCGCACCCACAGCGACCTGCTCTTCAAGGGGGCCGTCGGCGGCAACGCCCGCAGCGTGTACACCGGCCTCATCCACATCGCCAAGAACGCAGCGCACAGCGAGGCCTTCCAGACGAACCGCAACCTCACGCTCGGCGAGGGAGCGTGGGCCGAGAGCGTGCCCAATCTGGAGATCGAGACCAACGAGGTGAAGTGCAGCCACGCCAGCACCGTGGGGTCCATCGAGGACGACCACCGCTTCTACCTCGAGAGCCGCGGCGTGCCGCCCGAGGTGGCCGAGCGCCTGATCGTGTTCGGCTTCTTCAACGACGTCCTCGACCGGATGCCCCGCGGCGCCGACGTGGAGCCGCTGCGGCGAGCCGTCGCCGACAAGCTGGCCGCCGAGGCCGTGCTCACCGCGGGGGCCGCGTCATGAGCATCCGCCTGGACGCCCTGGAGAACGGCAAGGCACTGCATGCCGAGATCGACGGCGTGCCGGTGGCGGTGGTGCGCATCGACGACGAGGTGTTCGCCGTCCATGACAGGTGCAGCCACGCCGACGTGCGCCTCTCGGACGGTCTCGTGTGGTGCGAGACGAAGCAGATCGAGTGCATCCGCCACGGCAGCGCGTTCAGCCTGGAGTCGGGCCACCCCGACACCCTGCCCGCCACGCAGCCCGTGGCCGTCTACCCCGTCTCCGTCGTGGACGGGGAGGTCATCGTGAACGTGAAGGAGGGCGGCAAGTGAGCACGCTGGAGATCAGGGGCCTGCGGGCCGCCGTCGGCGACAAGGAGATCCTGAAGGGCATCGACCTCACCGTGAGGAGCGGCGAGGTCCACGCCATCATGGGCCCGAACGGCGCGGGGAAGTCCACGCTGTCGGCCGTCATCATGGGCAAGCCGGGGTACACCGTGCTCGGCGGCACCGTCACGCTCGACGGCGAGGACATGCTGGCCCTGCCCACCTGGCAGCGCGCCGTGCGCGGCCTGCACCTGGTGATGCAGTACCCCACTGAGGTGCCCGGTGTGCACGTGGATCAGGTGCTCGTGGAGGCGCTCGCCGCGCGCGGGCGCGACACCGCCGCGCTCGCGGGGATCATCGACGCCGAGGCCCGCCGCATCAACTTCGACCCGGAGCTCGTCACGCGCGCGCTGAACGTGGACCTCTCCGGCGGCGAGAAGAAGCGCAACGAGACGCTGCAGCTCGGCGTGCTGGAGCCCCGCATCGCGATCCTCGACGAGCTCGACTCGGGTCTCGACATCGACGCGCTGCGCGACTGCGCGCGCCGCGTGGAGGCCGCCACCCACGAGAACGACCTCGGCGTGCTGGCGATCACCCACTACGTGCGCCTGCTCGAGGAACTGAAGCCCGACGTGGTGCACATCCTCTCCGCCGGCCGGATCGTGAAGACGGGCGGGCCGGAACTGGCCGACACGCTCGAGCGCGACGGCTACGCCGCGTTCGTCTGACCCCCTGACACTGCCCGCGCACTGCCCGCGGGTCTAGGGTTCCCCCGCAGAGGGGGGCAGACATGTCCGGTGCGTCGACACGCGTCTACATCGCGAAGAAGGACGCCTTCCCGGGCTGGTGGGTGGTCGGTGGCTGCTTTGCCATGCTCTTCTTCGGGTCTGCGCTCGGCTTCTACGGGATGGGCGTGTACCTGAACGCGTTCAGCAAGGAGCGGGGCTGGGACGTCTCGTCGCTGTCCGTGGCCACCACTTTCTTCTTCCTCGTCGGCGGCCTGTGGAACGTGGTCGTCGCCCGGCTGATGGCACGCCACGACGTGCGCCACATCGCCTACGGCGGCGCCGCGCTGGGGGCCGTCGCCCTCTACATGCTCGGCCAGGTCACCGAGCAGTGGCAGTTGGTCGTCGTCTACGCCGTCGTCTCCGTCGCGTGGTCCTCCGGCGGCCTGACCCTCGCGACCACGGTGGTGACCAGGTGGTTCCACACCAAGCGCGCTCCGGCTATCGCGGCAGTGTCCTCCGGGCTCTCCGTCGGCGGCATCGTGCTCACCCCCATCGTGAAGGCCCTGATCGACTCGCACCAGATGAGCGGCACCGCGCCGTGGCTGGCCCTCATGTGGCTGGTGGGGATGAGCGTCCCCACGTTCCTCTTCGTGCGCGGGGACCCGATCGCGCTCAACTGGATGCCGGACGGCCAGCCCAAGCCGGAGAACCACGTGGTGGACCTGCCCGGCACCCCGATGGCCGTGGCCGTGCGCACCCGTTTCTTCTGGGTGGTCACCGTGGGGTACGTGCTCGTGATGGGGGCCCAGGTGGGCGCCATCCAGCAGATCGTGAAGCTGGTGGAGGAGCGCACCGACAAGGGGACTGCGGCGTTCGCGACCGCGGTGCTCTCGGGGATGAGCGTGGTGTTCCGCCTGGTCGGCGGACGCGTGATCCCCAAGTTCCCGCTCGCGAAGTTCATGGTGTTTGTGGCCGCCGTGCAGGGGACCGCCATCGTGCTCATCGGGCAGATGGAGTCGACCCTGACGCTGTTCCTGTCCATCGGGTTGTTCGGGGCCATGGTCGGCAACGTGCTGATGATGCAGTCGCTCCTCATCGCCCAGCGCTTCGGCGTGAAGGACTACGCACGGATCTCCTCGCGCAGCGGTCTCATCTCGCTCACCGGCACCGCCGTCGGGCCGATCCTCATCGGGTCGATCCGTGACGCATCCGGCAACTACACGCTGCCCTACCTGGTGGCGGGGCTTGTCTCTCTCCTCGGTG
>CAYXRQ010000156.1:0-4291 GCA_964466765.1 uncultured Bifidobacterium sp.
GCACGTCGGGTCGGTGGATACGCACGCTGCCCGAACCGAGCTCCCAGCCGTTGAGCACGAGGTCGTAGGCGAGCGCGCGCACCTTCAGCGGTTCGGTCTCGAACAGCTCGAGGTCATCCGGGTGCGGGTGGCAGAACGGGTGGTGGCCCGGGATCGGCTTGCCGGTGGTCTTGTCGAGACCGACGAACAGCGGGAACTCGGTGACCCACACATAGCGGTACGGCCCCTCGTACACCGGCGGGCGGCCGATGTCGTTGCGCAGCTGGCCCAGCACCTCGCAGGATGTCGACCACTCGTCGGCGACGATGAGCATGAGGTCGCCGTCGCCGGCGCCCATGGCCGAGACGAGCGCTGCCTTCTCGGCATCGGACAGGAACTTGGCGACGGGCGACTCCAGCTCGGCGCCGTTCACCTTGATCCACACGAGCCCCTTGGCCCCCAGTTTCTTCGCCCTGTCCGTGAGCGCATCCAGCTTGTTGCGGCCGGATGCGGCGGCCTCCGGGTACTCGGACGCACGCACGCAGAGGCCCTTGATCGAGCCCGCCCCTGCGAAAGCCTTGAACTCGGTGCCCGCGAAGACCTGCGTCAGTTCCGTGAGCTCGAGGCCGAAGCGGAGGTCCGGCTTGTCCACCCCGTACCGCTCCATCGCCTCGCGCCACGTGATGCGCTCGATCTCCGGCGGGCGCTCCCCCGTGACGGCCTCCGCGGCCGCCACCACGGCACGACCTATGTAGTCGAGCACGTCGTCCTGGGACACGAACGACATCTCGGCGTCGAGCTGCATGAACTCGTACTGCCGGTCGGCCCGCAGGTCCTCGTCACGCAGGCAGCGGGCTATCTGGTAGTACCTGTCGACGCCCGAGACCATCAACAGCTGCTTCCACAGCTGCGGCGACTGGGGCAGGGCGAAGAACGAGCCCGGCTCCTTGCGCGAGGGCACCAGGAACTCGCGTGCACCCTCCGGGGTCGAGGGCATGAGGAACGGGGTCTCCACCTCGAGGAACCCGTTCTTCTCCATCTCGCGGCGGATCGCGCTGTTGACCGCGGCGCGCACGCGCAGGTTGCGCTGCATCCGCTCGCGCCGGATGTCGATGTACCGGTGCTTCAGCCTGATCGCCTCGTCCACGTCGTCAGCGCGCGCGTCCACGGGGAACGGGGGCGGCTCGGCGACGTTGAGGATCTCGACCGTGCACTCCCCCACTTCGACCGCACCGGTGGGCAGCGCGTCGTTCGCCGTGCCCTCGGGCCTGGCGCGGACGGTGCCCGTGATGCGCACGACGTACTCGCTGCGGACGTCGGCGCCGGTGTCGATGACGCACTGGATGATGCCCGTGTGGTCGCGCAGGTCGACGAAGGCAAGGTGCTCGCCGTGCTCGCGGCGGCGTCCCACCCATCCGCAGAGCGCAACCTGCCTGCCGATGTCGCCGTCCCGGAGTTCGCCGCACATGTGGGTGCGCATTGCGGTGGGTGTCATTGTGGTTTCCTCCGGGGGGTGCGGGAGCCGAGTGCCGCGGCGACGTGGGCGACGAGACCCGACTGCGGGACCGACACCTGTTCCGAGGTGGCAAGGTTACGGACGGTGCAGGTGGACGTCGCCGCCTCGTCGGCCCCGACGATCACGGCGAGAGCGGCTCCGCTGCGGTCGGCGGCCTTCATCTGCGACTTCATGCTGCGGCCGTCGAACGCCCTGTCGGCACTGTAACCAGCCGAACGCAGTGCCTCCGCCAGTCTCGTGGCGGCAAGACCGTCCGTGACGTCGACGATGAATGCGTCGAGCTCGACCGCACCCGCGTCGAACACGCCCTCTGCGTCGCAGGCCAGAAGTGTCCGGTCGACCCCGATCGCGAACCCGACGCCACCCGTGGCCGGGCCGCCGAGGTCCTCGACGAGCCCGTCGTAGCGGCCCCCGCCCCCGACGGCGTTCTGCGCCCCGTCGAGCGAGAGCGACACGAACTCGAAGGTGGTCCGCCGGTAGTAGTCGAGCCCGCGGACCAGCATCTCGTTGACGCGGTACGGGACACCCAGGGCATCGAGCCCGGCCAGGACGGCCGCAAAATGGCCGGCGGATTCCCCCGAGAGATGGGCGGTGATGCGCGGTGCCGAGTCGATGACCGGGGCGTCCTGCGGCCGCTTCGAGTCGAGGACCCTGAGCGGGTTCCTCGCGAGAGTCGCCACGGACTCCTCCGACAGCTCGCCGCGGTGCGATTCGAGGTGGGCCCGGAGGGCCTCGATGTAGGCCGCGCGTTCGTGGGCCTCACCGAGCGAGTTGACCACGAGCTCCACCCTCGACAGACCGATGCGCGCGAAGAACTGCCACGCGAGCGAGATCACCTCGGCGTCGAGCAGCGCGTCGTCACTCCCGAGAACCTCCACTCCCACCTGGTCGAACTGGCGGTACCGGCCGGCCTGGGGCTTCTCGTACCGGAAGTTCGGCCCGGAGTACCACACCTTCCACGGCGTGACCGGGCGGTGCTGGGCGAAGGCCCGGCACACCCCCGCGGTCTGCTCCGGCCGCAGCGCGATGTGGCGGTCACCCTTGTCCACGAAGTCGTACATCTCCTTCGTCACGATGTCGGTGGCGTCGCCGAGGCGGAGGAAGACACCGAGGTCCTCGAACATCGGCGGGATGATGCACTCGTAGCCGGCGGCCTGGACGGTGTCGGCGAAGACCTCCGAGAGCGCGCGCCATCGCCCGGCCTGGGGCGGCAGGATGTCGCGGGTACCCGGGCTGGTCTGGAAACTCGGCACGACAGCGAAGGCTAGTCCGCGGCGCCGCCGGGCACGATGCGATATGCGTCGTACACGGCGTCGATGCCCTTGATCATCCGCAGGACGGCATCCAGGTGGTTGGGGTCGCCGAGCTCGAACTCGAAGCGCATCTTGGCCACACGGTCCTGGCCCGTGTGGGTGCTGCAGGCCACGATGTTGACGTGCTGCACCGACAGCGCGTTCGCCACGTCACGCAGCAGCCTGCTCCGGTCGAGCGCCACGACCTCCACGCCCGCCCTGAAGACGGCACCGGGCGTGGCCCCGGACCACTCGACCTCGATGAGCCTGGCGGGCTCGTCACCCGCCAGCGTCATGGCGTTGGCGCAGTCCGCACGGTGGACGCTGACCCCCCGGCCCTTGGTGACGAACCCGATGATGTCGTCCCCCGGCACCGGCGTGCAGCACCGGGAGAGCCGCACGAGGACGTCGTCGAGGCCCTCGACGTGGATGCCGGTGGTGGAGCGCGGGATGCCGTCGGTCCGGTCCGCGCGCATCGGCATCGCGAGCTGCTCGTCGCTCGACTCGTGGCGCACCGCCCGGCCGATCCGCTGGGCGAAGCCGCGCGCGGACACCTGGTTCTCCCCGATCGCGGCGAGGAGGGAATCGACATCGGTGAAGTTCAGCGCCTCCAGCTCCTCGATGAAGGCGTCCGCGGACCAGATGCGCTGCACGGGCAGGCCCTCCCGGCGCAGCTCCGCGGCGAGTTCCTCGCGGCCCGCCTCCACCATGTCCTCCCGGCGCTCGCGGGAGAACCACTGCTTGATCTTGTTGCGCGCCCGCGGTGACTGCACGAACCCGAGCCAGTCACGCGAGGGGCCAGCGTCCTCGACCTTCGAGGTGAAGATCTCGCAGGTGTCGCCGGACGACAGGGACGAGTCGAGCGAAACGAGCCTGCCGTTGACCCTGGCACCGATGCAGGCGTGCCCGACCTCGGTGTGGACCGCGTACGCGAAGTCGACGGGGGTGGAGTTGACGGGCAGGGTGATGACCCGGCCCTTCGGGGTGAAGACGAAGACCTCCTCCTGCTCGAGGTCGGTCTTCAGGTCGGCCATGAACTCGTTGGGGTCGAGGATCTCCGACTGCCAGTCGATGATCCTGTTCAGCCAGTCCATGTCGTTCGCGTCGGTGCCGTGCTTGTACCCGAAGTGGGCGGCCACGCCGAACTCCGCCTGCTCGTGCATCTCCTTCGTGCGGATCTGGACCTCGAGCGGCTTCCCGCCCGGCCCGATGACGGTGGTGTGGAGCGACTGGTACAGGTTGAACTTCGGCATCGCGATGTAGTCCTTGAAGCGGCCCACCACGGGGCGCCACTTGCCGTGGATGCAGCCGAGCGCCCCGTAGCAGTCGCGGACGTTGTCCACGATGATGCGGATCGCGTTCAGGTCGAAGATCTCGTCGAAGTCACGGTCCTTCTGGACCATCTTCTCGTAGATGCTCCACAGGTGTTTGCCGCGCCCCGTGACGTTGCCGATGATGTTGACCTCCGCGAGACGGCCCTGCACCTCGGCGATCGCCTTGGCGA
>CAYXRQ010000157.1:0-4287 GCA_964466765.1 uncultured Bifidobacterium sp.
GAACGGGATCGCGCGGCCCTCGGCGTGCCCGTGGGCCTGGGCGGAGCCTGCCGTCGAGGAGGGATCACCGTTCAGCATGACGCGCACGTTCTGGCGCTCTGCGTCCGTCATCACGCCGAAGTCGATGGCAACGTTGCCGCCGGGTGCGAGCGGGGCGACCGCCGTGGTGACACGGTTCTGGATCTCGTTGCGCAGGGGGCACCCCGGCACGGTCAGCACGACGGTGAGCGACACGCCGTTGGCGGACACGTTGACGTCGCGCACCATGCCCAGGTCGACGATGGAGCGGTGCAGTTCGGGGTCCTCGACGGGGCGAAGCGCCTCGATGATCTGCTCGACGGTGGCGGTCATGGGTTTCTCCGTGGGGGTGTCGGGGGAATTTGCACTACGGCGATAGTTAGAATACCGACATGGCCGGAGCGAACACCCCGCGCACGAAGCGCGGCGATGCCGATGCGTCACAGGGCCAGCCGACGCCCGTGATGACCCCAAAGGCGTTCACGGCCACCGTGTCCGCCATCACATCGGCCTTCGGGGACCCCACCCGCAGGGCCATCTATCTGTTCGCCCGCGAGCGTGACCACGGCGTGACCGCCAGCCAGGTCGCCGAGAAGTTCGACCTTCACGCCAACGTCGCCCGCCACCACCTCGACAAGCTCGCCGCCGGCGGGTACCTGGAGGTCAGCGTGGAGCGCGTGCACGGCTCGGGCGCCGGGCGCCCGTCCAAGCACTACAGGGTCGCGAACAACACCCAGGAGCTCGAGCTGCCGGTGCGCACCGACGACCTCGTGCTGTCGCTGCTCGGCAAGTCGCTCGCCGCGCTCCCGGCGGAACAGGCGCACAGCCTCGCCGAGCAGGTGGGCCGCGAGTACGGCACCGCCATGGCCACCAGCCTCACCGGTATCGACGCGAACACGGGGCACCGTTCCCTCCGCTCGGCGATCCAGGCAGTGGCCGACGCACTCACGGCGCACGGCTTCGCCGCCCACGCCGATGCAAGCAGCAACAAGCTGCGCATCGTCACCAGCCACTGCCCGTTCGGCGACGTCGCGATCGACCACCCGGTCATCTGCGCCGTCGAGCGCGGGATGGTGAAGGGCATGCTGGGTGCGCTCTACGGCGAGACGAACCCGGAGACCATCGGTTCGCTCCCCGAGGGCGACAGCATCTGCATCACCGCGGTCTGAGCCGCGGTGACCGGCGGGGTCAGTCGCCCCAGACGCGCTGCTCCAGGAACGGGTCGCCGTACATGTGGTAGCCGTTGCGCTCCCAGAACCCGGGCTTGTCGCTTTCGCGCACCTCGATCCCGCGCAGCCACTTGGGTGACTTCCAGAAGTAGAGGTTCGGCACCACCAGGCGCACCGGCCCGCCGTGGATCGGCTCCAGGGGCTTGCCGTCGAACTCCCACGTCACGATCGACTCGTCGCGGGTGGCGTCGTCGAGCGGCACGTTCGCCGTGTAGCCGAACTCGGCGTGGCCCATGATGTGGCTCGCCCCCACCTGCACGCCCGCCCGTGCGAGCAGGTCCTTCACGCGCACGCCGCGCCACACTGTGTCGAACTTCGACCACTTGGTCACGCAGTGGATGTCGGTCACCAGTTCCACCGACGGCATCGAGGTGAGCTCCTCGAAGGTGATGCGGTACGGCTCGTCCACGAGACCGAAGACGGTGAGGTTCCACTCCCCCGGCGCGTAGGTGGGCACGTCGCCCACGTGTAGCACGGGGAACCTGTCGGTGAGGTACTGGCCGGGGGGCAGGCGGTCGCCGTCGTACCCCATGGCGATGACTTCCTGGCGGTTGCGCTCGAAGAAACTCACGGGCACAGTCTGCCCGATGGAGCCCCCGCGCGTCGCGGGTACCGTGTGCCCCATGGCCGTATTCCTCATCCGACACGCGAAGGCGGGAAGCCGCTCCGCATGGACGGAGAGCGACTCCACCAGGCCGCTCAGCACGGAGGGCGAGGCACAGGCCCGCGCGATCGCGGACGGATGGAGCCACGGCGCACCTGTCGCGGTGTTCTCCAGCCCCCGCCTGCGCTGCGTGCAGACGGTGCAGCCGCTCGCCGACCGGTTCGGGCTGGCTGTGGCCATCGAGCCGATGGTCGAGGAGGACACCCCGTTCGAGCACGCCCTGCGGGTCATCGAGGACGCAGCCGACGGATCCGTGTTCGCCAGCCACGGCGACGTGATCCCCGAGGTGGTGGACGCGCTCATCCGGCGCGGAATGACGATCACCGGGTCGGCCGGCGGGCTGCGCAAGGGCGCGATGTTCGTGCTGCACCGGGAGGACGGCAGGTTCGTGCGCTGCGACTACGTCGCCCCGCCGGGGTGACCCGCGACTAGCCGGCGAGCGCCTTGTCCACCTCGGCGCTGATCGCATCGACGAAGCTCTCCACCTCGGCGGGCGGGTTCTTCGCCTTGCACTCGTCGATGGCCGGCTTGGCGCTCTTCGCGTCCCCCAGGAAGCGGAAGTGGACGATGCCGAGGAAGCACGCCGCGTCCGGGTAATCGGGGTCCGCGTTGCGCGCGCGCAGGAGGTCGGCGAGGACGGTGGCGTAGGCGACGTCGCGCAGGTTGCCCGTTGCCTCGCGCGCAGTGAGCGCGATGAGCCAGGCGCGGTACGTGAGGGCCTCGGCGTTGTCGGGCTCCACCTTCAGCACCCCGTTGTAGATCTCGATCGCCTTCGTGGGATCGGAGAAGTTCAGCTGCCGCGCGGTGCTCAGTCGCGTCGCGGTGCTCTCCTCGATGCCGCCGCTCGAGCTCTGTCCCGGCAGGCGCTGCCCGGCGGACGACGCGACCCACGCTCCGCTGCCGGCGGCGAGCGACAGCACCACGAGCACCGCCACGATGCGCCGTGGCCAGGTGCGCCGCGGCAGCGGCGGGGTGTCGTCCGGCCTGTCGATCTCGTCGCCGCGCAGCTGGTGGGAGATCGCGGCGGCACGCGCGACATAGTCGTCACGGAGCGCCTGGTAGTCGTCCTCGTCGATGTCGCCCGCCTCGCGCTCGCGCTCGAGGTCGCGGAGCGAGTCGAGAAGGAAGTCGAGCTGCTCCTCGAGCATCTCCCGTTCGGTGGCCTCCCCCATCAGAGGACCTCCCCGTCGTCATCGTCGGTGGCCACGGCACGGCCGCCCGCGAGCAGGCCCTCCACGAGTGCACGGTCGTCATCACTAGGCACGGCGCCCTGCTGGAGCCGCCAGCGGCGGAATGCGGCGGCCAGCCCGGCCACCGCGCACACGCCCACGGCGATGGGCAGCACCCACACGAGTGCGTCGAAACCGGTGGCGCGCGGCACCAGCAGCACCTTCGCCTGGAACGAGGCGGCGATGTTGGCGATGATCTCGTCGTCGGCCAGCCTGCCCGCGGCGACGTCACGGGCGATCTGGTTGCGGATCGACTCCGCCGCCGAGGCACGGGACACATAGACGCTCTCCCCGTCGCAGGTGGGGCACGCCACGCGCTTCGAGATCGCGTCGATGCGCTCGCTCTGGGTCCGCGGGCCGTCGTCGCGGGTGGAGCCGATCGTGAGGAGCACGACCACCACGAGACCCATGAGCATCCACGCCGGCCACGACTTGATGCGCCGGGCGAGGGTCATGACTCGCCCCTGTCCGCGGCGCGCATCATGTCGATCCGCTCCTGCAGGAACCCCTCGGTGAGCTCCCCGATGATGCGCAGGCGCACGAACCCGTTGGGGTCGATCACCCACGTCTCGGGGACCTTCGCCACGCCGAACGCCACGGAGATGGCACCGTCGTCGTCCTTCACCTTCGGCCACCCGCCGCCGTTCGCGCCGAAGAACGCCGAGACGGCCTCGTCGCTGTCGTCGTTCACCACGGTGTAGAGCTCCACGGGATCGGCGGCTGACTGCTGTGCCTCCTCGAAGGCGACCAGCTGCGGGTGCTCGTTGCGGCACGGCACGCACGTGGAGTTGAAGAAGTTGAGCACGACCCAGCTGCCCTTGCGGCGGGAGAGGTCGAACGCCGCACCGTCGACCGTGGTCGAGCGCACCGCCGGCGCGGGGCGGCCGAGCAACGGGGACTCCGCTGTGTCACTGTTGCCGGGGTCGGCGAGCGCCAGAACGGCGAGCAACCCCACGAGGACCGCACCGACCGCCGCGGCGATCAACGGGGAGCGGCGCCGCGTCACTGGACATCCCCCGCGGGGACCGGTGCCGACACCGGGTCGGTGGGCCTGCGCCGGCGGCCCGGGAACATCGCAAGGACAGTGCCGTTTTTTAATGGTACGGCGACCACCGAGATCTACACGATCATCGGCTTCACGAACACC
>CAYXRQ010000158.1:0-4265 GCA_964466765.1 uncultured Bifidobacterium sp.
CGGATCGGCTAGCATGCCCGTCCACCGCCCCATACCGCCCCGCGCGGCATGGACAGGGAAGTCGGTCCGAGCCACCAAGGAACCCCGCTCACCATGCCCCCGCGCAGGAAGAAGATGGACGGCATCCAGCCCCCCAAGCCGCATAACCCTCTGCGGGTTTGCGAGTTGTTCGCGGGCGTCGGTGGTTTCCACCTCGGGCTCGACCGCGCCGGCATGAAGGTCGTCTGGGGCAATCAGTGGGAGCCCGGGTCGCGCAAGCAGCACGCGTTCGACTGCTACGACCGCCACTTCCCCGGGATCGGCGTGAACGAGGACATCGGGCTGGTGATCGATGCCCACCAGAAGGGCACCCCGCTGGGACGCGCCATCCCCGAGCACGACGTGCTGGTCGGTGGCTTCCCCTGCCAGGACTACTCGGTCGCCAAGCCGCTCAGCATGGCCGAAGGGATCGAGGGCCGTAAGGGCGTCCTGTGGTGGCAGATCGAACGCTGGCTCTACACGTTCCGCCCGGCCTACCTGCTGCTCGAGAACGTGGACCGTCTGCTCAAGTCGCCCAGCGATCAGCGTGGCCGCGACTTCGCGGTCATGCTCTCGTGCCTCGCGCGTCTGGGCTACGAGGTCGAATGGCGCGTGATCAACGCCGCCGATTACGGCTTCCCGCAGAAGCGCCGTCGCGTCTTCATCTACGGGCGACATCTGAGTCTCGCGGGCGGGACCTCTGCGCCCGCCGACCCGGTGCAGGTCCTCCTACGGGACGGCATCTTCGCCGAGGCCTGCCCGGCGACGATGCGTCGCCCGAACCTGCTCCCCATGTTCCCCGAGCTCGCCGACACGTTCTGGCTCGACCGCGAGGGCCGCAACGACCCCTACGAGGTCACACGCAACTTCGGCAAGAAGCTCAAGCGCTCGCCGTTCCTCAACGCTGGCTACATGCGCGAAGGGCAGGTCTGGACCATGGACCTGGTGACGGCCTACTCGGGCCCCCGCACGCGCCTCAAGGACCTGCTGCAGCCGGAGCGTCAGGTGCCTGCCGAGTTCTGGGTCAAGGGACCTGCCGTTGCCCGCTGGAAGTACCTCAAGGGTGCGAAGGCGGAGAAGCGCACGGACCCCAAGACCGGGTGGGAGTACCTCTACACCGAGGGCGGCATCCCGTTCCCCGATCACATCGACGGTCCCGCGCGCACGATCCTCACGGGCGAGGGCGGCAACACGCCATCGCGGTTCAAGCACATCATCGAACCCAAGGGTGATGGACGCTACCGTCGCCTGACGCCCATCGAACTCGAGCGACTGAACGGCTTCGAGGACGATTGGACGACGGGCATGCCCGATGGACGTCGCGCCTTCTGCATGGGCAATGCGCTGGTGGTGGGGCTCGTCGAGCGGATCGGACGCGTCATGACCTCGCGTGCGGCGGGCGCTCGCAAGACCGGGGCTCGTGCCGCCAAGAAGGCCCAGCGCTGAACTAGAAGCCCTGCCAGTCGCTGTGGTGACTGAGCACGAGCTCGCGCACGAATTCGCGGTTGAGCCAGAAGCTCTGCTTGGGCACCACCAGTGCGCCGGGGGCTTCCACACGGTCCGTCCCATCACGTCCATGCGGGCGCACATGGATGAAACGCGTCACGGCCTCGGTCGGGAGCGCATCGGCCTTGCCCGATGAGAAGAGGTCGCGGAATCGCTCCCATTCAGCGCGGATGCCCGAGAGCTGCTCCCGGTCGGCAGACCAGCGGAAGGGCTTGCACAGGCGCTGTTCCATGAGGTCCGACCGTCGCTCGTCCCGATAGACGGGCACCAGCAGCATGTTCTGGATGGACGCGAGCAGGTCACTGTCCTCCCAGTCCTCGTCGGCCAACTCGCGCGGGTCGAACGCCGGGAACGACATCGCTTCGTAGGGGTTCGCGTTGGGCCCGAGGGGGATCGTCTTGATCTCCAGCCCCAACGCCTCCAGATGCTCCGGCAGCCGCTTGGAACGCAGACCGATGGCCTGTCGAATCACCGAGGACACACGGTTCTTGCTCATCCCGGGTGCGATGCCATGCTGCTCCGCGACCTGGGTGATGGTGAGTCCCACGAGTGGCTCGAGCCGGTGGGCCAATGCATCGACCGGGTCCGTGGGAGCCTCACTGAGGAGCTTGGCGATGAGTTCAGACTCGAGGTCCTGTCCCCGGGTACCCGAGTAGATCGTCCACGTGAGCTTGGGCTTGAGCGACCAGGCCCGCGACTTGGCGGGGATGGGGCTATGGGGCTGTTCCCGCATGGCACCGGTCGCCCCCTTGGTCACGGCACCGAGGATCAGGCCATCGCCCTCGGACAGTTCATGGGCGAGCCCGTTGCGGTTCTTGTGCCACACCGTGAGCCAGTCACGCTCCAGGATGGGCAGCATCGTCTCGGGCGGGGCCCATAGTTTCACCGCCTCGACGCGCATCTCGCCGAGTGGGATGTCGGGCCGCCATCCGTAGAAGACGAACAGGATGCGCGCGATCTTCCCCCGCACGCTCGCCGTGGGCCACGTCTCGCGGTCGAGAGCCAGGTAGTCGATCATCGTGACCGACGTGCGCTCCTTGATGCGCTTGGCGCTCGCCCCATCCATGACGAGCGGGCAGACCTTGAGCTCGACACCGGCGGTCGCGAAATCGGGCGCCTGGTCGCTGTTCGGCTTGATCCCGAAGTAGCGTTCGACGATGGCGCCGGCGCCGCCCTTGTTGAGCTTGCTCGAGACGTCCGCAGCCCACCGCGAGTCGGCCAGTTCGCCTAGCGTCCGGCCCCGCATGGCCTCGGCACGGGCGATGATCTCGTAATCACCGGCCGTCTTGGGGTCGAAGTCAGGAGCGTCCAACACGAACCTCCTTCGACATCCTCTTCAAGCGCCCCTTGAGTTCGGCCACGTCCTCGTCCGCCTCCAGATGGCGCTTGATGCGCTCGAGTCTCAGGGCGACACGACGAGCACATGCATCTGCATCGCGCTCGATCTGGCACTCCCAGATCTCCATGACAGTCCAGCCTAGAGACTCGAGTTGGCGACGCTTCCGCGCATCGCGTTCGGCGTTGGCTTCGAACTTGCGCTTCCAGAACACCCTGTGTGACTTGGGAAGCGCCGGCTTGCAATAGGGGCAACGATGCCAGAAGCACCCGTGGACGAATATCGCGAGGTTCCAACGCGTGAACGCGATATCGGGGCGTCCCGGTACACGAGGAACCGCTGTCCGATAGCCCACCACGCCGAGCTTGCGTAGCGCCACACGCAACAGCAGCTCGGGCCCCGTGTCCTTGGCTCGATTGCCTTGCATCGATGCACGCACAGCGCGGGAACTCGCCCGTGGAATCATCTTGCGCGCAAGCCTTGAAGCTGCACTGTTGCTCGTTGTAAGTACGTGTCGCACGGTTCGCCTACTCGCTCGCATCTTCGTCATCGCCCGCGACATCCTGCTCCGCAAGCTCACTCTCCTCGAAGGATGCGCACGCGACTCCATTCTCCTCACACAGCCGCATCATGCTTTCGTAGTGGACCTTGATGCTTGCGAAGTCACGCGGCTCGATTCCCAGGATCCACACCGGCATCTGAAGGCCGATTGCCATGTAGGGTAGCAACTTGAGTGCTCCCTCGAACGTCGCGACATTGGAATCGAAGCGCCGCGCCAACCGTTCGGTAGCGACCAAAAGGATCGCAACCTCGCCTACTCGGGAGCGACTGGCGACTTGGAACTTGAACAAGTCTCGATAGGTGCTCGAGCTATTACCGAATTCCACCTCGACGAAGACCTTCTCGCGAACGAAGTCGCCCCTCAAGTTGAGCGCACCAGTACCCTCGATGAACTTCGGGTCGGCTGGCGGCTCGCCTCGCCATCCTTCCCGCTTGAATGCCTGCTTCAAGCGACTATTCAGGGCTCCTTGATCAACCGGCATCATCATGAATCTTCTGCTGGCTCTTGGTCCTATCGCCTGCCGCTTCGGTTCCGAACGCCGGTCCCGACTGAATGGCTTCATTGGCCTCAGAGGAATCTCGACCCCTCCGAGCACACGCATCAGGGATTCGAAGACCGTCGGGAACGCGTGCTGGACGATCAAGCGACCATGCAAGTGGCTTTCGGATCTGATGATCAGCTTGCCGCAAACTTCACCCTTTTCCACGGCAACGGCTCTCCCATTCCTTCTGTTCCTCACGACGGGCCAACCGAACGACTCGCCGATTCCCAGCTCACTCGAGACAGCCCTACCTTCTCCTCATCCGCATGAAGAAGCTCAGCAGGTTCCAGAAGAACACGACG
>CAYXRQ010000159.1:0-4194 GCA_964466765.1 uncultured Bifidobacterium sp.
TCGCGATGCGGTCGCTCATGCTCATCGCCTCCTCCTGGTCGTGGGTGACTAACACGAAGGTGATTCCCAGCCTGCTCTGCAGCAGCTTCAGCTCGATCTGCATCTCCTCGCGCAGCTTGCGGTCGAGCGCGCCCAGGGGCTCGTCGAGGAGGAGCACGCTCGGGCGGTTCACGAGGGCGCGGGCGACCGCCACGCGCTGCTGCTGGCCGCCGGACATCTGGCGGGGCTTGCGGTCGGCGAGCCTTGTCATCTGCACCATGTCGAGTGCCTCCGCGACACGCTGTGCGATCTCGGGCTTGGCGACGCCTTTCTGGCGCAGCCCGTACCCCACGTTCTCGGCCACCGTCATGTGCGGGAACAGCGCGTAGTGCTGGAACACGGTGTTCACGTCGCGCTTGTAGGGCGGCACGCCCTGCACTTCCACCCCGTTGACGAGGATGTGACCGGAGTCGGGCTGCTCGAACCCCGCGAGCATTCGCAGGGTCGTGGTCTTGCCGCAGCCGCTGGGGCCGAGGAGCGAGAGGAACTCACCGGGTCTCACCTCGAGGTTGAGGTTGTCGACGGCGATGACGTCGCCGTATCGCTTCGTCACGCCGACGAGCTGGACCGACCCGCGCTCCCCTGTCACTCCCACCTCCCGCCAGAGAACATCGCGCCAGCATAGGCAGACGGGCGGGGTCGCGAAGGAACGCGGTTTGGCACGGGATAATGGTCGGATGCCCGGCCCACTCGACGACCTCGCGCGTCGGCACCTCTGGGGGCACTTCACCCGGCTCTCCTCCGTGCAGAAGGACGGCCTCCCCGTGATCGCCCGCGGCGAGGGTGCGTACGTGTGGGACACGCACGGCAAGCGCTACCTGGACGGGCTGAGCGGCCTGTTCACCGTCAACATCGGCCACGGCAGGCACGAGCTCGCCGCGGCCGCGGAGCACCAGACGCGCACGCTGCCCTACTTCCCGCTGTGGAGCTTCGGCACGGAGCCGGCGATCCGCCTGGCGGCGCGCCTCGCGGACCTCGCCCCGGGCGACCTGAACCGCGTCTTCTTCACGAGCGGCGGGGGCGAGGCCGTGGAGTCGGCGTGGAAGCTGGCGATGCAGTACTTCGCGGCCATCGGCCAGCCGCAACGGCGCAAGGTGATCAGCCGCGACTACGCGTACCACGGCACCTCGCTGGGGGCGCTCTCCATCACCGGCATCCCCGCGCTGCGCGAGCCGTTCGAGCCGCTGCTGCCGACTGCGGTGAAGATCCGCAACACGAACAGCTACCGGTGCGGTGCGTGCGCCGGTTCGTGCACGCTCGACTGTGCCGACGACCTGGAGAGACGGATCCTCGCGGAGGGGCCCGAGACGGTCGCGATGGTGATCATGGAGCCGGTGCAGAACACCGGCGGCACGCTGGTCCCCCCGGAGGGGTACTGGCGGAGGGTGCGCGAGACCTGCGACAAGTACGGGATCCTCCTCGTGTCCGACGAGGTGATCTGCGCGTTCGGTCGTCTCGGGCACATGTTCGGTTGCGACAGGTTCGGGTACGTGCCGGACATGATCACGTTCGCCAAGGGCGTCACCAGCGGCTACTCCCCTCTCGGCGGGGTGATCGTGAGCGACCGCATCGCGGCCCCGTTCGTGGAGGAGCAGGGCCGCACCTACATGCACGGCCTCACGTTCGGAGGCCACCCGGTGGGGTGCGCCGTGGCTCTCGCGAACCTCGACATCCTCGAGGACGAGGACGTCTGCGGGCACGTGCTGCGCCACGAAGAGCTGTTCGACGACGTCATGGCGTCGCTCGCGGAGCTCCCGATCGTCGGTGACGTGCGCGGTTGCGGCTACTTCCGCGTGGCGGAACTCGTGCGCGACAAGGAGACCAAGGAGACCTTCACGGACGCCGAGAGCGAGTGGCTCCTGCGCAACGTGCTCTCCCCGATGCTGTACGACGCGGGGCTCATCTGCCGCGCGGACGACAGGGCCGACCCGGTGGTCGTGCTCGCCCCCACGCTCGTGTGCGGGGAGCAGGAACTCGAGTTCATCCGCACGACGCTCCGCACGGCATTCACGACCGCCTGGAGCGAGTGGACCTCACGGTGACCCGTCAGGCTCGGGTGTTCAGCTGTCGATGTTCGCCATCACGTGCTTGATGCGCGTGTAGTCATCGAGTGCGTACGCGGACAGGTCCTTGCCGTAGCCGGACTTCTTGTACCCGCCGTGGGGCATCTCGGCGACGAGCGGGATGTGGGTGTTGATCCACACGCACCCGAAGTCGAGGTGCTTGGCCATCCGCATCGCCTTGCCGAAGTCCCGCGTCCACACCGAGGAGGCAAGCCCGTACTCCACGCCGTTCGCCCAGCGGAGCGCCTCGTCCTCGTCGGAGAACCGCTGCACCGTGATGACGGGGCCGAAGATCTCGTTCTGCACCATCTCGTCGTCCTGGCGCAGGTCCGCCACGACCGTGGGTGAGTAGAAGTAGCCGTTGCCGGCCACCTTCTCGCCGCCGGTGACGACGCGCGCGTGCGTGGGCGTGCGGTCGACGAACCCGGCCACGCGGGCCAGCTGGTTCGCGTTGTTCAGCGGGCCGAACAGGATGTCCTCCTCCGTCGGCATTCCCGTTCGCGCCGCGGAGGCATGCTCCGCGAGGGCGGCCACGAACTCGCCGTAGATCCGCGGTCCGCACACCACGCGGGTTGCCGCCGTGCAGTCCTGGCCGGCGTTGAACAGGCCCGCCGTGGCGATGCCCTCCGCCGCAGCCTCGATGTCGGCGTCGTCGAACACGATGACCGGCGCCTTGCCGCCGAGCTCCAGGTGCACCCGCTTCAGGCTTCGCGAGGCGGCCTCCGCGACCTCCATGCCGGCACGCACGGAACCCGTCACGGAGACCATCGACGGCGTGTCGTGCAGCACCATCGCCCGGCCGGTGTCGCGGTCGCCGCAGACGACGTTGAGCACGCCGGGCGGGAGGAACTCCGCGGCGATCTCGGCCATGAACGCGGCGCTGGCCGGCGTGGTGTCCGACGGCTTGAGCACGACCGTGTTGCCCGCGGCGATCGCCGGGGCGAACTTCCAGACCGCCATCATCATCGGGTAGTTCCACGGCGCGACCTGCGCGCACACGCCGACGGGCTCGCGGCGGATCATCGACGTCATGTTCCGCATGTACTCCGCCGTCGCCTTGCCCTCGAGCATGCGGGCGGCACCCGCGAAGAACCTGATCTGGTCCACCATCGGCGGGATCTCCTCGCTCGCGGTGAGCGCCACGGGCTTCCCGGTGTTCTCCACCTCGATCGCGATCAGCTCGTCGGCGCGGCTCTCGATGGCGTCCGCGATGCGGAGCAGGGCGAGCGAGCGCTCCGACGGCGTGGAGTTCCTCCACTCCTCGAACGCGGCACCGGCGGCGCGCATCGCGTCGTCGATGTCCGCCTCGCCGGAGAGCGGCGCCGTCGCGTACTGCTCCCCCGTGGCGGGGTTGATGACCGCGGACGTCCGGCCGTCCCTCGCATCGACCGACTGTCCGTTCACGAAGTTCTTGATATGACGCATGTCGTCATCGTCGCACAATTCGGCGCCGGGCGAAACCGCCCGCCGCCGTCCCTGCGGTAGAAATGGCCGCATGACGGCAATCACAACCATCGGGGTCCCCCGCGAGATCAAGACGGCCGAGGGCAGGGTGGCGATGACGCCCGACGGGGTGCGCGAGTTCGAGCGTCTCGGCATCAACGTGTACGTGGAGGCTGGGGCAGGCGAGGGGGCATCGATCGCGGACGCCGACTACGTGGCGGCCGGGGCGGACATCGTGCCCACGGCGGCAGACGCATGGTCCCAGCAGATGGTCGTGAAGGTGAAGGAACCGAAGGCCGAGGAGTTCGGCTTCCTGCGCCCGGACCTCACGCTCTTCACCTACCTGCACCTCGCCGCGTACCCGGAGGTCGCGCGCGCGCTCGTCGCATCCGGGACCACGGCCTTTGCCTACGAGACCGTGCAACTGGACAACGGCTCCCTTCCCCTCCTCGCGCCGATGAGCGAGGTGGCCGGGAGGCTCGCCCCGCAGATGGGCGCCCACTTCATGGAACGCACCCACGGCGGACGCGGCGTGCTGATGGGCGGCGCCCCGGGGGTGCGGCCGGCGCGCGTGGTCGTGCTCGGCGCGGGGAACGTGGGCTGGAACGCGGCGTGGATCGCTGCCGGCATGGAGGCAGAGGTGGTGCTC
>CAYXRQ010000160.1:0-4192 GCA_964466765.1 uncultured Bifidobacterium sp.
GCTGCCGCCGATGCCGATGTTGACGAGCGTCCGCACCGACGGGTCGGCGCGGAGCCTGGCGGCGAGGGCCTCGGCACGCGCAGTCTCCCCGGCGGCGAGAAGAGCCTCGGGCGACTCACCACCCGAACGGAGAGCCGTGTGCAGGACCTTGCGCCCCTCGGTGGGGTTGACGACGTCCCCGCGGAGCATCGCGTCACGTCGCTCCTCCACACCCGTGGCCCCTGCAAGGGAGACCAGCGCATCGAGGAGTTCGTCCGTGACGTGCTGCATCGAGAAGTCCACCCACAGCCGGCCGTGCGAGAACGAGAACCTGTCGGCACGCCCCGGGTCCTCCCCGAACGCATCCGCGAGAGTGGGCATGCGGGACGCGGCACGCTCCACCGCGCCGAGCGGGTTCCTTTCGCCGTGCCGTGCCACCGGCGCCACGCTACTTGTGCGGCGGGCCCTCGATGAGCCGCAGCAGGGCGCTGGCCGCCGCCGCCTGCCTCTCGTGCTGTCCCCGCGCGCTCATGCGGGCGAATCCCGCGAGGCTGGAGCTCACGAAATCGGCGAAGCCCTCCGCTGTCGTGCCGACGAGGAGGCCCGTCGGGTCGTCGGCAGTGACGACGATGTTCCCGATCAAGGTGCGGAACTCACGTTGCAGCCCCTCCGTTCCGCGCGCGATCTCCGGGTGGTTGCGCACCTCGTGAGGCATCCACGTGATGAACACCAGTGCCGACGTCTCGCGCCGCCCGAGCTCGCCCGTCTCCTCCACCAGCAGCCTCACCCTCTCGGCGAGCGTGACGTGGGCGCCGGACGCCCTCGTGAACGCCTGGGTCAGGGTGTCCCTGATGCGGTCGCACACTGCGACGTACATGTCAGCCTTCGACGGGAAGTAGTGGTAGAGAGCAGCGGTGGAGATCCCCACCGACGCGGCGATCTGCTTGTTGGTGGTCCCGTCGAAACCGCACGCCGCGAACGACTCCTGCGCGCACTCCACGATCCGCCGGCGCGTCGCCGCAGAGTCGGCGTCGGCGGGCCTACCGAGACGGGGACGTGCGGTCGCCTTCACCATGCAGACGGAGCCTACTACCGTGTCCATGTGAGCAATCCCGGCGAACCCCAGACCCTGCCGTGGTGGCGCAGCCCGCTGAACGTGACTCTCGCCGCGGTCATTCTCATCGTGGTCGGTTTCGCGATCGGCACGTTCATGCCGCGCGGTGACGACCCCGCCGTCCACAACGAGGTGGACACCGGGTTCCTGCAGGACATGAGGATCCACCACGAGCAGGCCATCACGATGGCGATCGTCTACCGCGGGATCGCGGCGGCCGACCGCGAGCCCCTCGACGCGACGCTGCGCACGATCGCACTGGAGATCCACATGTCCCAGGGCGTGGAGGTCGGCCGGATGGTGCAGCTGCTGCGCCTCTTCGGCGCGGCGGAGACGAACGAGTCGGGCCAGGTGATGGCATGGATGGGCCACGCGATGCCGATGGAGAAGATGCCGGGACTCGCTTCTGACGGGGACCTCGAGCGACTCCATACCGCACGCGGTGCGGAGGCAGACCGCCTGTTTGCCACCCTGATGATCGCCCACCACCGGGGCGGCGTCGAGATGGCGCGCTACGCCGCGGAGCGTGCCGCCAACCCGGAGGTCCGTGCACTCGCGAGATCGATGATCACGGGCCAGACCGGCGAGATCGACGAACTCGAGTCGATCCTGTCGCGGTGACCCTCACCCGGCCGGGACGGCAGTGGTCGTCGTGGCCGGGACCGGGGAGGCCGGCTGCGTGACCGGCGGGACCGTCACCCTCGGCACCGTCGTGCGGGGGACCGTTGTCTGCGGAACGACCGTGGTGGTCGACGACGTCGTGGTCGTGTAGTCCGGGTCGTCCTTGTCCCACGGCGGCGGCTGCGAGCCGTAGTCCTCGGGTTCCTTCACTCCGTCCCACACGTACACGCGGTCGTCCTTCTTCACGAGGACCGGGAAGTACTCGGACACGTAGATCGGGATGCGGATGCACCCGTGGGAGGCGGGCTCCTTGGGGACCTGCATGGCCCCGTGGACCGCGATGCCGAAGTTGAAGTACACGGGGTTCCACATCGTCCCGAGCTTGCTCTCGACCATGCCCCGCTTGCGGTTGTAGAAGCGGTAGATGCCGCCTGGCGTCACCGCCTCGCCGCAGACACCCTTCTTGATGGGCTCCTTGGTGTTGTTACCCTCCTCGCCCGGGTCGATCGTGACCTCCTCGCACCACTTCACGCCGGTGCCGGAGGAGATGTGAGTCACGAGGAGGAGTTCTCTCTCCTTCCACACGGTCATGACCTGCCCCGGGAGGTCTATCTCCACGTGCTGGGGCGAGCCGGGCTGCCTCCGCGGCGTGATGGCAACGTTGCCGCGCATGAGGTCCCACATCTCGGGCGTCACGAAGTCGATCTTCACGTCGCGCGTGCGGTTCATCACCGCCGCCTGGAACGCCCAGACCGCCATCATGGTGTCGCCGCCGTAGAGACCGTCGATGTACCCCGGGTCGAAGCGGAGGTCCTTCAGCCGCTGCTGCATGCGGCGGACGTCATCGCCCCTGTCGCCCCGCTCGAGCGTGCGAGTGAGCGGGTAACAGGTGATCGCCTGGTCGGGTGCCCCGCATGCACCCGACGGGACAGTGGTCGTGGTGGACGTCTCCACGTCTGCGGAGGACCCCTGTCCCCGCTGGTAGGTCACCACGCCCACGACAGTCGCGAAGACGAGGGCAGAGAGCATCGCCGGGCGCCAGCGGACGTGCCACGGCACGTGTGCCTGGTGGTCCGGCTCGAAGGGGGTGCTCACGAGAACCGAAGGCTACCGACCCCTGCCCGCAGGGTGGTCCCGGGTCAGCGGGTCGAAGGTCCGCCCGGGGAGATGCGCCTGATCTCGCGGCGGAGAGTGCGGGCCTCGTTGAGGATCTTCACGATGACCCTCGGGGAGCTCAGCGTGGACACGCCGCGGGTGCGCGGGAAGTAGTCGACCCCGAACTGGATGACGGTGTAGCCGTGTTTCTGTGCGCGCACGACGAGCTCGGCGTCGATGAACGAACCCTCGCTCTTCAATTCGACGTCGTCGAAGATCCGCGTGCGGCACAGCTTGAACGCGAAGTTGATGTCGCGCATGCGCACCCCGAAGAGGACCCGGACCAGCATGTTGTAGAAGAACGAGTACACGGTGCGGACGTACCCCTCGCCGGTGCGGTCGAACCGGTACGCACTCACCACGTCGGCCTCGTAGTAGCGCAGGAGGCGCATCGCCTTGTGGACGTCGTGCATGTCGAACGGCAGGTCGGCGTCCGTGTAGAGCACGAGGTCGCCCGTGGCGGCGGCGAAACCGGACTTCATGGAGCCGCCCAGCTTCCTGTTCTCGGGGTGGTGCACGACCTTGACACGCGGGTCCGACGCGGCGATGGCGTCGGCCATCTCGCCCGTGCGGTCGGTGGATGCATCGTCCACGATGATGATCTCGTAGTCGGCGATGTCACTCTCGGCGAGCAGCGCCTCGCACTCCTCGCGCGCTGCCTCGACGGCGCGCTCGATGTAGTCCTGCTCGTTCCACATGGGGAAGAAGACGGACAGCTTGGCGAAGCTCGTCTGGTTCATGGAGACCCGAGGCTACTGGCGTGTCGTCGCGGGGTGCCCCGCGCGCACTACCGTCGGGATGATGGTCACCGAAAACAGCGCCGGGGGTCCCGGCCTCGCTGTCGGATGGCGCAACGTCCTGCTCGTGACATGGGTCGGCGTCTTCGCGGGCATGATCGCGGTGGCGGTCTCCAGCCGCACCATCGGCCGCCCGGTGTGGTGGCTGGGGTCCGGGTCCGACCCCGCGCCGGTCGTCCTCCTGGCGGTCCCCGTGGCCCTCGTGTTCCTCCCCCTCGTGGCGGCGATGAGGCTGCCGCGACGCGCCGTCAGCATCTCCCTGGCCTGTTCGATCGCGCTCCTGGCGACCGGCATCCCCGATGCCGGGGACCGTCTCGCCGTTGCCGTCGCGACATGGACGGTCTCCGGGGCCGCGCTACTCGCAACCGTCGCTGTGATGGTCGGGGCACGCCAGTACCGTTGACCCCCATGTCCAAGGTTCTCACCGCACTCCCCGCCGGCGAAAAGGTCGGCATCGCGTTCTCCGGCGGTCTCGACACGTCCGCCGCGGTCGCCTGGATGCGCGAGAAGGGCGCCGTGCCCGCGT
>CAYXRQ010000161.1:0-4186 GCA_964466765.1 uncultured Bifidobacterium sp.
CATCCCCGCCTCCTCCATCTCGGACTTCTTCGCGCCCAGGCGGCCGAGCTCGGCCAGGAACAACGGCGGGGCGATCTCGATGTGCCCCGTGGGGGTTCGCAGCGCCTCGGGCAGGCGCGGCTCGAGCGCGCCGAGATCCACTCCGTGCGGGTTGTCGAGCAGCTTCTGCAGGCTGAGCCCGTCGGGGTTCGCTCCGAAGCCCGCCCCGTACGGGCCGGTCTGCAGCATCAAGTCCAGTTGCCGCGCCGGACCGTGGCGTCCGTCGGCACTGAGCAGGTCGAAGATCTCGTCAGCATCGCGGCCGTGCACCGGCGAACCCGTGGTGGCCACGGCGGCACCGATTGACTGGCGCAGCATCGCGTCGTCGATCGCGTGCGGGTCCGCATCCGGGCCGAGCCCCTGGAGGATCCCGCCGAGCCGCGCGAGGATCTCCCATTCGTCGGGCTGGCCGTCCTCCAGTTCGAAGACGCGCCCGCTGAAGTTCGCCACGTTGCGGATCGCGTACACGTAGAGGCCGACGTCGTAGTGCTCCTTCTGCAGCGCCGACGGCGCGGGCAGGATCACGTCGGCATGCCGTGATGTCTCGTTCAGGTAGATGTCCACTGAGACCATGAAGTCGAGCGACTCGAGGGCCGCATCGAGCTGCTTCGAGTGCGGCGTGGAGAGCACGGGGTTCCCGGAGAGGCACACGAACGCGCGGATCTGGCCGTCGCCGGGCGTCGTGATCTCCTCGGCGAGGATCGCCACGGGGTACTCGCCCATCGCCTCCGGCTTCTTGCTGACACGGCTGTGGCCGCGCCCGATCGCGAAGCCCTTGCCCTTGCCGCCCTGGCCGCGCGTGGTGGCACTGCCGGTCGCGGGCATCGTGAACATCGCGCCGCCGCGCGTGTCGAGGTTGCCTGTCAGCAGGTTGATCGCGTCGATGAGCCAGGCGTTCAGCGTGCCGAACTCCACCGCGTTCACCCCGATGCGCCCGTAGACGGCCGCCGTCGGTGCTGCCGCGATCTCGCGCGCGAGCGTGCGCGTCACGGTGGCCGGCACACCCGTCGCCTTCTCCACGGACTCGGGCGTGTGCGGCGCCACGGCCGCGCGCAGTTCGTCCACGCCGGACGTGAGCGGTGCGAGCCGCGCATCGATCGACACGAGGTCCTCCGCGAAGAGCACGTTCGCTATCGCGGCCAGCAGGAGACCGTCGGTGCCCGGCTTGATGGCAATCCACTGGTCGCTGTTCTCCGCCGTCTTCGTGCGGCGCGGGTCGATCGTGACGACCTTGCCGCCGCGCGCACGGATCGCCTCCAGGCGGTCGGGGAATCCCGGCGCGGTGCACAGGCTGCCGTTCGATGCATACGGGTTGGCCCCGAGCATGACGAGGTAGTCGGTGTTGTCGATGTCGGGCACGGGGATGCTCTGCGGCGTGCCGAACATGTACCCGCCGGCGACGTGCTTCGGGATCTGGTCCACGGTGGACGCGCTGAACTTGTTGTGCGACCCCATGGAGCGGTACACGACGCTGTTGTAGAGCATCGACCCCAGGTTGTGCGCGCCGGGGTTGCCGCCGTACACGGCGAGAGCGTTGCGGCCGTGTCGCTCGATGACGCGACCGATGCCGTCCGCGACGGCCTGCCATGCCTCGTCCCATGTGACCTCCACGTGCACACCGTCCTTTTTCACCAACGGCCGGCGGAGGCGGTCGGCGTCCTCGTGCAGCTGCTTGAGCGTGCTGCCCTTCGGGCAGATGAACCCGTGGCTGAACACGTCGTCACGGTCGCCGCGGATGCGCACGATCTGCTCGCCCGGCCCCACCGTGATCTCCAGTCCGCACGTGGCCTCGCAGAGCGGGCATGTGCGGAGGACGGTGCGGTTCTGCGACGGGGACTCAACGGTGGCCATTCCCCTACCCTGCCACGCCCGGGCCCGCACGGTCACCCCCGGGGCGGGCTGTTCGTACACTGCCACCCGTGCAGCGCCTCGGCCCCCTCTCCCCCGGCACCCAGGTGGATGCCGACGGTTTCGCGGCACGCGAGCGCCCGGACGGCGGTGCACCATTCGTGGAGATCTGCATGATCACGACCCCCGACGGAGCCACGTCCCTCGACGGCAGGTCGGGGCCCATCGGCGGCACCGCCGACCAGCAGATGCTGCTGGCGTGGCGGCGAGCATGCGACATCGTGCTCGTGGGGGCCGGCACCGTGAGGGCGGAGAAGTACGGGCCTCCCTCGCGCGAGGGCCTGCGCATCGCGGTGGTCACACGGTCCTGCGGGCTGGACTGGTCCTCGCCTCTCTTCGCCTCCGGGCACGGACTCGTGGTCACGTCGCTCGATGCGCCGGATGTTCCCGTGGAGTCCGTGCGCGCCGGCACGGGAGAGGTGGACCTGCAGCAGGCCATCGGCATGCTCGGGGCCCGCGTGGTGCATGTGGAAGGCGGGCCCGCGCTGAACGCATCGCTGCTGGAGGCTGACCTGGTGGACGCAGTGAACCTCACGTTCTCGCCGCGTCTCGGGGGCCCGCACACGACTGATGCGATCGCCACGGCGTTCTCGGGACCCCGCCGTTTCGTTCTGGTCGACTGCGCACGCGACGGCGACTTCGTGTTCGCCCGCTACGAGCGGGCACGGTGACGCGGCGCGTCAGGACTTCTTGAGGAGCGCGAGCTCGCGACGGAAGTCGGAGGCGTCGTCGAAGTTCTTGTAGACGCTCGCGAAGCGCATGTACGCGACCTCGTCCACGGTGCGGAGACGCTCGAGCACGCAGTGACCCACGAGCGAGGACGTGACGTCCTTGCCTGCGGCGGCCTCCAGGCGGACATCGTCCTCCACGGCCTCGGCAAGTTCGTCGACCATTTCGTCCGGCACGGGCCTGCCCTTGCAGGCCGAGCGGATGCCGTCTGCGACCTTGGCCCGGTCGAACGGCTGGCGCCCACCGGAGCGCTTGAGCACCATGAGCGGCGCACCCTCGAGGCGCTCGTACGTGGTGAAGCGGTATGCGCATTCCGGGCAGGAACGGCGGCGGCGGATGGCGGCCCCTTCGTCGGCAGGACGTGAGTCGATCACCTTGGTGTCGTCATGTCTGCACACGGGGCAATGCATGTCCCACACTGTAGGACGCTGCCGGTTGACGTGCTGTCAATTCGGCAGGAAATCAACCCCTAAGGGATGCGGATGATCTGGCCGACCTCGATGTCCACACCGTTCACCCGTGCGAGCTCGGCGACGAACTCCGAGATGTTGCCAGTGGGCATGTAGAAGCGGGCGATGCTCCACAGGGTCTGGCCGGACTCGACCACGTGGGTGCGGGGCACCGTCTGGACGATCTGGGGGCTCGGCTCCGTGGCGAAGGCCCCTGTGACGAGGAGGGCGCTGGCCACCCCGAACACGGCGACGGCCGCGACCACCATGCGACGGCGCCGGAACACCGCCTGGGAGGGTGTGGACCTGCGGGTGGCCTGGCGGCGGACCGGGACGGTCCCGACGAGGCCGGGGCGGGTGACGAGCAGTGGGTCGATGGTGGCAGTCATGGGGTTCTCCTTGGGGAAATGCTTGTGGGGCTTGGGTTTGGGGGTTCTGGGACTGGGCGGTCCGTTTGGTCTGGCAGAACCGTACCGAACGGGTGTTCGTAAGTTTCACCCGAACAGGTGTTCGGTGTCAAGGATTTTCTTGAACAGGTGTTCTACGAACAGATGTTTGCCTTTCTGGACGAACACCTGTACGGTTCTCCCCATGTCAGAAACGCTCACCCCGCGCCAGCGCGAGATCCTCCACGTCATCGAGAAGTCCATGCAGGACAGGGGCTACCCGCCGTCGGTCCGCGAGATCGGGGAGGCCGTGGGCCTGAATTCCCCCTCCACGGTCCACAACCACCTGGCCACCCTCCAGAAGATGGGCTACTTGCGCCGGGACCCCACGAAGCCCCGCGCCATCGAGGTGCGGTTCGACACCAACTCAGAGGTCGCCATGGAGCGCCGCCCCGCCCGCCACGTGCCCCTCATCGGCGATGTCGCCGCCGGCACCGGCGTGCTCGCCCAGGAGAACGTCGAGGACCTCATCCCGCTGCCCACCGACTTCACGGGAGAGGGCGAGCTCTTCATGCTGCGCGTGCGCGGTGAGTCCATGGTCGACGCCGGCATCCTCGACGGGGACTTCGTGGTGGCGCGCCAGCAGAAGGTCGCCGACAACGGTGACATCGTGGT
>CAYXRQ010000162.1:0-4173 GCA_964466765.1 uncultured Bifidobacterium sp.
ATCTCGACCATCTTCTCCTTGTACCCGCGGCCGGTGTGCGCCTCGTGCGTGGCGATGAACTTGGTGCCCACCCACACGCCGTCGGCGCCGAGTGCGAGAGCGGCCGCGAGTCCGCGGCCGTCGAAGATCCCGCCGGCGGCGACCACTGGCACCTTGTCGCCGACTGCGTCGACGACCATGGGCACGAGGGCCATCGTGGCGACGGTGCCGGTGTGGCCGCCGGCCTCCGTGCCCTGGGCGACCACGAAGTCGCAGCCCGACGCGACCGCGGCGACTGCGTGGCGGACCTTCCCGCACATGGAGCCCACGAGGATGTTGTGCCTGTGCAGTTCGTCGATCACCTCGCGCGGGACGCCGAGCCCGGCGACATAGATGCTGGCCCCGCCCTCGATGACTGCCTTGATGTTGCGCATGACGGAGTCGGGCGAGGCGGTGAGGAGGTCGACGCCGAACGGCTTCTTCGTCATCGTCCGCACCTTCGCCATCTCCTCCACGAGCAGCTCGGTGCTCATCGGGGCGGCACCGAACGTGCCGATCCCGCCGGCCTCGGAGACGGCCGCGACGAGGTCGCTGTAGGACACCCCGCCCATGCCGGCGAGCATCACCGGCAGTTCGATGTTGAGCATTTCGGTCAGTCGTGTGCGCATGCGCGCAAACTAGTACGGCTACCGGGCGGCGTATGCACCCGGGCGCTTCAGGAACCCCCTGTGCCAGCGCCGGGGCGTGAGCACGAGCGCCCTCGGCTCGTCCTCGAACATCCAGCGCACGAAGTTGCGCCTCGTCCATCCGTTCGTGTCGACGAGACGCAGCACGGACTCGGCCACTCTGCGGTTGCCGAGCATCCGCCCGAGAGTCGATGACATGCGGTGGTCTGCGAGGAAGTGGCGGTCGAGGAGCTTCGAGTAGCGCGCCCGCACATCGGCAGGGGACGCCCCCTCGGTGATCGCCTGCGCGGCGAGCATCCCGGTCTCGAGCGCCTGGCCGATTCCCTCGCCGGTCAGCAGGTCCGTCGCGCACACGGCATCACCGACGAAGAGCACGCGGCCCGCGGAGCGCACGGCCGAGTCGACACGCGCAGGGATCGGCCATGCGGTGTGGCGGCCCTCCGGTAGGAACCCTTCGCCCAGCGCCGCGACGATGTGCGGCCGCGCGAGGAGACCGCGCCACATCTCGTTCATGTGCTGCACGCTGTGGTCCTTCTCGCGCAGGATCCCGAACCCGAAGTTCACGCGGTTCCCCGGAAGGGGGAAGCTCCACGCATACCCCGGCAGGAGGTCAGGCTCGAACCAGACGTGGAGCTCGTCAGCCGCCGGCCCGGTGACGTTGCCGATGTACTGGCGGAACGCATGCCACTCCCCGAGGTAGCCCTCCGTGGACACGCCGAGCATCTTGCGCGTGGGTGACCACATCCCGTCGGCCGCCACCAGGAAGTCAAACTCGTGCTCCTCGCCGTCGCCCAGCGTCACGCGCAGCGAGTCCGCCGTGTTGGCGGTGACGGCGGTGAGCGCACAGTTCTCGCGCACCTCGACTCCGGCCCCGCGGCAGTGCGCCACGAGGGCAGTGTCGAGGTCGAGGCGGGGGGCGATCACCGCGTAGGTGCCGCTGCCGGTGGGGAGGTCCAGTTCGACGGTCCGACTGCCGGGGGTGTGCACCCGCACGACCGAGCACTCGCGGGCGTTCGGCACCGCGCGGGCATCGAGGCCGAGGGTCTCGAGGTGGCGCAGGGCCGACGTGGTCAGCCCGTCGCCGCAGCACTTGTCGCGGGGGAACGATGCTTTGTCCACCACCGTGACGGAGGCTCCGGCCCTCTGCAGCCCCACGGCGCACGCAACCCCCGCCGGCCCGGCGCCGACGACCAGGACCCGCGTGCTCATGGGGGAAGGCTAGGGGTGGCCCGGCTAGGAGTACCGGGGCGGGGGTTCGTAACATTGGACACGCGGCACCACGGGGTGCCCGGAACCTCCTAGGAGTAACCATGTCGAAGATGTGTGAAGGTCGCGTAGCAGTGGTCACGGGTGCCGGTCGCGGCATCGGGCGCGAGCACGCGATCAGCCTCGCCAGCCAGGGTGCCAAGGTCGTCGTGAACGACCTCGGCGGCAACGTTGACGGCTCGGGCGGCGACCTCTCGCCGGCCCAGCAGGTCGTGAACGAGATCAAGGGCATGGGCGGCGAGGCCGTCGCGAACGGCGACGACATCTCCAGCTGGGAGGGCGCACAGCGCCTCATCAACACGGCGGTCGAGACCTTCGGTGACATCAACATCGTGGTGAACAACGCGGGCATCCTCCGTGACCGCATGCTCACCAACATGACCGAGGAGGAGTGGGACGCGGTCATCAAGGTGCACCTGAAGGGCACGTTCGGTCCGTCCCGCTGGGCGGCCGCGTACTGGCGCGAGCAGTCGAAGGCCGGCAAGGAGGTCTACGGCCGCATCATCAACACCACCTCGGTGTCGGGCATCTACGGCAACATCGGCCAGACCAACTACGGCGCGGCGAAGGCGGGCATCGCCTCCTTCACGATCATTGCCGCGCTCGAGCTCGCCGGTCGCGGCGTGACCGTGAACGCGGTCGCCCCCGTCGCACTCACCCGCATGACGGAGGGTCTCGGCGCCGCGCCCGAGACCGACGAGGAGCGCGAGATGCGCTCGCCGCGCTGGATCGCCCCGATCGTCACCTGGCTCGCCGGTAGCGAGGCAGGCCATGTCACCGGCCGCATCTTCGAGGCCTCCGGCCAGACGCTCGCCGTCGCCGAGGGCTGGCACCGTGGCCCGTCCACCTCGCCGATCGACGACCCGACCAAGCTCGGCCCCGTCGTCGCGGACCTGCTGAAGAACGCACGCGCCAACGCCGGCATGGACGGCAAGGACGGCAGCTGGCCGCAGACCACGCTGGCCAAGTAGGCCTGCAGAACCATCACCAACAGGGGGACATCAACATGGCACTCAACCCAGGGGCAGTCGGCAGCGTCGGCGAGCCGTACCAGATCTCGTGGACGTCGAAGGACTCGCTGCTCTACGCAGTCAGCCTGAACGTCAGCTCGGACCAGCTGGCGTACGTCACCGAGAACTCCACCGGAGTCACGCAGAAGGCCCTTCCCACCATGCCGGTGGTGCTCGGCTCCGGCCAGGGCGGCGCTGCGTCCAACCCGATGCGCAACGTCGGCGAGTTCGACTTCGCCAAGCTCGTGCACGCCTCGCAGGCGATCACTCTCCACCAGCCGCTGCCCGTCGAGGGCACGGCAACGGTGCAGAGCAAGCTCGTCGCGATGTATGACAAGGTGAAGGCTGCGGTCATCGTGACCGAGGCCGAGGCCAAGGACGCATCGGGCAAGCCGCTGTACTCCACGCGCTCGTCGGTGTTCATCCGTGATGCGGGTGGTTTCGGTGGCGACCGCGGCCCGAGCGGATCGGTCAACGAGCCCCCGGCGAAGTCGCCCGACCATGAGATCACGTTCCAGACCACGCCCGACCAGGCGCTGCTCTACCGTCTCAACGGCGACCGAAACCCGCTTCACTCGGACCCGAACCACCCGGCCGTGAAGGCCGGCCTCTTCCCGAAGCCGATCCTCCACGGACTCTGCACCTATGGGTTCACTGGTCGCGGGCTGCTGAACGCACTGTGCGGCGGTGATGCAGACCGCTTCAAGCACATCGAGGGTCGTTTCGCATCGCCGGTGTTCCCCGGCGACGCACTGACCATCAAGATGTGGGAGTCGGGCGCCGGCGAGGCACTCTTCGAGACCTGGGTGGGGGACCGCAAGGTCATCGACCAGGGTCTCGTGCGCTTCTCCTGACCAGACCCACCTCGGACTCACGGGCCGCCCTTCGGGGCGGCCCGTTGTCGTTGTCCGCCCTTCGGGGCGGCTCGTTCCTTTCCACGCGTCACCCGTCACGCATGGGGTAGGACTAACAGTCCGCAACTGTTAGATGATACTTTCATCTGGATGTCACGTCGCACGGTGGTTGCTGCAGTCGCGTGCTCTCTCGCGGGGGCCTTTCTCGTTCTCGCTCCGCCGACTGTGCCCGCGGGAGCCGCGCCGACCTGCCCCGCGTCACTGGCTGGTGGTTCGGTGGCGACAGTGAACGGTGACTGCGTGCTGTCCTACACCACGGTGGGCTCCTACTCCTGGACGCCCCCCGCAGGGATCACGTCTGTTGATGTCCTTGTCGTG
>CAYXRQ010000163.1:0-4163 GCA_964466765.1 uncultured Bifidobacterium sp.
CTTCCACGTAACACCGTTCCTCGGACACGTCGCTCGGAAGGTGAATCGTCCAGGCATAGCCGACGATTCGCCCCGTTTCGTCGACCGCGACCCGCGTGTCGCGTTCTCGGTTCGTGAGCGACGAGTCGATCTCTTCACCGAGTTCGTCAGCTTGCATGTTGATGCGAATTCCGGCTGCTTGATACCGACGGTTCACGACGGCCACGAGTTCGGGTAGGTCGTCGGATCGAATCGGGCGCAGAGAAATGGTCATGTGACAGGGAAGCGAGAGGTGAGTCGAGAGGCGAACGGTGCGGGCGGAGGGACTTGAACCCACACCCCTTTCGGGACAGGAACCTAAATCCTGCGCGTCTGCCAGTTTCGCCACGCCCGCGTCCGGGTCGCCCCAGATCTCGAATGCTACGGTCCGGCCGCATGATCCGAGTGAGCGTCTACTACCCGTCCGGCGAAGGTTCGACTTTCGACCATGACTACTACCGAACCACGCATGTTCCCTTGGCCGCCAAGGCCTGGAACCCCACCAGCACCACCGTCGACAAAGGAATCGACGGCCCGTACGTGGCCGCCGTGCACATGACGTTCGATTCGATGGAAGCGTTCCAAGCAGGGGTGAGTTCGCCGCTCACCGGCGAAGTGATGGCCGATGTGGCCAACTACACCAACATCACGCCCGTGATGCAGGTGGCCGAAGTCGTCGCTCACTGAGGTTTTCCGGCTCCGAACCCAGGAGACCCCCGATAGTTCGGTGCGGGTTGGTCATTCGTTTGACAAACTGTTAAGCGTGACCGTCGTCGACACCCAGCAGACCATCCAGGACGCCCTCGAGAACCAGTTCGGTCTGGCCGATCGGGTGGTGGACGCGCAGGCCCTGGCCAACAGCGTCACCCGTTTTCGCCAGCAGGGCATCGTGCTGCCCACGTTCGCCCAGTTGGCCGACCCGTCCACGGTCGATCCGGCATTGGTCGGTGACGCCGATCCGCAGGGTCCTGATGCGCGCAACTTGTGGCGTGTTCATTGGTACAACGACCTCGCTGGCCGTCGGGTCTCGGTTCCCGAGCACGTGGTGCTGCCCCCCGAACTCACCGGCGTCCCGAACCCCATCATCGTGGTGTTCGGCGACCGCTTCCCGATGATCACGGCGCACAAGGTGTTGGCCGCGTACTCGTGTCTGGCCCCGCGGGTGGTCACCGGTCAGTTCGATCCCACTCGTCACCGTGCCATCTGGCCGTCCACCGGCAACTACGCGCGCGGTGGCGTGGCTATCAGTCGCATCATGGGGTGTCGTGGCGTGGCCATTCTTCCGGCCGGCATGAGCCAGGAACGTTTCGATTGGCTCGATCGTTGGTGCGCCAATCCGAAAGAAGACGTCATCCGCACGGTCGGCACCGAGAGCAACGTCAAGGAGATCTACGACGCGTGCAACGAACTCGACAAGAACCCCGACAACTTCATCTTCAACCAGTTCTGCGAGTTCGCCAATCACCTCGGTCACTACGAGGTCACTGGTCGAGCGTTCGGCCACGTGTTCGAAACGGTGCGCGAGCAGATGAAGAAGTCGGGTCGCGATCTGAAGTTGGCGGCGTTCACCTCGGCCACCGGTTCGGCCGGAACGATCGCAGCCGGCGACCGTCTGAAGCACGACTACGGCACCAAGATCGTCTCGGTCGAGGCACTCGAGTGCCCCACCATGCTCGAGAACGGCTTCGGCGAGCACAACATCCAGGGCATCGGCGACAAGCACATCCCGCTCATCCACAACGTGATGAACACGGACGTGGTCGTTGGTGTCTCTGACCGCGCCACCGACGAGCTGGACGTCGTCTTCAACACGCCGGCCGGCCAGAAGTACCTGGCGGACCGCCACGGCGCCGGGCCCGACCTGATCGAGGCACTGACCCACTTCGGGTTCTCCTCCATCTGCAACGTCATCGCCGCGATCAAGACGGCGAAGCTCCTCGGCCTCGGTGCCGACGACGCGATCGTCACGGTCGCGACCGACGGCAGTGCGCTGTACCCGAGCGAGCGCGAGAAGACCCTCGCCCGCCGTTTCGCCGACGGCTTCACCGAGGTGGATGCCGCGGAGATCGTGGGCACGCACCTGTCCTCGATCGACACCGGCAACATGATCGAGTGCACGGAGCGCGACCGCAACCGCATCTTCAACCTGGGCTACTACACGTGGGTCGAGCAGCAGGGCACCCCGCTCGAGGTGTTCGAGGCCCGCCGCTCGCAGGACTTCTGGCGCGGTCTGCGCCGCTACGCCCCCGTGTGGGACGAGCTGATCCTGGAGTTCAACGCGCGCGTGGCCGCCGCCCGCTGACCCATGCCCATCAACGACCGTCCCGGCGTGACCGGAATGGTCTGTGCGTCCTGCGGCACGGAGGTGCCGATCAGTTCCGGTGCCCTCGTGTGCCCGGCATCGTCACCGGCGGACCGCCGCCACGTGCTGCACTTCGTGGACTCCGTCGCGCCGTTCCGCCCGGCCGACCACCCGAACCCGTTCCTCGCGTACCGCGCGTACCTCGCGGTCGATGCGCACGGCGCCGCGATCGGCCTGGACGATGCGCGACGGGCGGGGATCATCGAGGACCTCGACGCTGCCGTCGCCCGCGTGGCCGGCACGGGCTTCCGCCGCACTCCTCTCGCGAGGCAGGACCGCCTCTCGGACGCCCTCGGGTTCGCACCGGAGGGCGGGATCTGGGTGAAGGACGAGACGCAGAACGTGGGTGGGTCGCACAAGGCACGCCACCTCTTCACCGAGATGGTGCAGTTGCTCATGTCGGAGGCCGCCGGCACGGCGCGGTGGAGCGATGGACCGAGGCCGCGGCTCGCGATCGCGTCGTGCGGGAACGCGGCGATCGCCGCATCCACGATCGCCGCGGCGGTCGGGTGGCCGATCGACGTGTTCGTCCCGCCGTCTGCATCGCACGCCGTCCTCGTCGTCCTCGAGTCGCTTCACGCGTCCGTCACGGTGTGCCCGCGCAGGGAGTCAGACCCCCCGGGCGATCCCTGCGTGGTCCGTTTCCGCGAGGCCGTCGCTGCCGGTTCCGTGCCTTTCGGCGTGCAGGGCACGGAGAACGCATGGTGCAGGGACGGCGGCCGCACGCTGGGTTGGGAGATCAGCGACGAGATGGGCCACCGTGCCGACCGCATCTTCGTGCAGGTGGGCGGCGGTGCGTTCGCGGCGTGCATCGGTTCCTCGCTGCGCAACTCCGGGGTCCATCCCATGCTGCACGGTGTGCAGGCAGAGGGGTGCGCGCCGCTCGAGCGTGCATGGCGCCGTGCGCTGGCGACGGGCGGCGTCGACAACGTGGGTGCACGCTGGGCTGAGTGCATGTGGCCGTGGGAGGAGGAGCCCCGGTCGCTCGCCGACGGGATCCTCGACGACGAGACCTACGACTGGATCGGGGTCGTCGACGCCATGGCGCACACGGGCGGCTCCCCCGTGGTGGCGGGGGAGGAGCACATCGTGGAGGCGCACCGCCTGGCGCACGAGCACACGGGCATCGACGTCAGCCCCACCGGCAGTGCCGGGCTCGCCGGTGTCCTTGCGATCCGTGGACGGATCGCCGATGCCGAGAGGGTTGTCGTCGTCTTCAGCGGCGTGCGTCGCTAGACGGCGTGGCGCTGGTCCGGCTGCACCTCGACGAGGCGACCCGTGTCCACGTCGTAGACGAAACCGCGGATGTGCGTCTTCACCATGATGAACGGGCTGGAGTGGAGGCGCGACATGCTCTGGCGGACGTCCACGTAGGGGTCCGCGAATGTCTCGATGGCCCACCAGGGCTTGATGCCGCAGTCACGCTCGATCTCGGACTTGAAGCCGTCCTCGCTGATCGTCTGCAGGCCGCAGTTGGTGTGGTGCATCAGCACGATCTCCTCGGTCTGGAGGAGGCGCTGGGAGATCACGAGCGAGCGGATCACGTCGTCGGTGACGACACCGCCGGCGTTGCGGATGACGTGCGCGTCGCCGTGGCCCAGACCGAGGATGCGGAAGACGTCCATCCGGCTGTCCATGCACGTGACGACGGCGAGGCGCAGGCGGGGAGCGAGCGGGAGGCCTGCATCGGCGAACTCCCCCGCGAACCTGGCGTTGTTGCGCAGCAGTTCGTCGGTGCTCGGGGAGAACGGGTCGACAGGCGTCACCTCACCAGTATTGCTGT
>CAYXRQ010000164.1:0-4110 GCA_964466765.1 uncultured Bifidobacterium sp.
GAACGCAGTCTCGTCGGCGCTGCTGACGAGCACCACCCCGGGTCCCATGACCTCGCTGATGACGCGCGACAGGTACGGGTAATGGGTGCAGCCGAGCAGGAGCGAGTCCACACCCGCCGAGACCACCGGGGCGAGCAGCCTCTCGGCGAGCAGCATCACCTCGTCACCCGACGTCTGGCCGCGCTCCACGAACTCGACGAAGCCGGGGCACGCCGCCGCGGTCAGGTCGAGCGCGGGATCGACGTCCCCGAGCGCACGCTGGTACGCGCCGGACGAGATGGTCCCGACGGTCCCGATCACGCCGACCCGGCCGCTGCGGGTGGCGAGGGACAGTGCGCGCGCGCCGGGCTCGATCACGCTGATGACCGGCACGGGCAGTTCCTCGCGCAGCAGGTCGAACGCGACGGCCGCAGCGGTGTTGCATGCCACCACCACTGCCTTCGCACCGTGGTCCTCCACCAGGCTCCATGCCAGCTCGCGGGCGAAGCCCCTCACCTCGTCTGCAGGCCGCGGGCCGTACGGGTACCGGCCGGTGTCACCCACGTACACGACGTCCTCGTTCGGCAGCAGGTCGATCACGGCGCGCGCCACGGTGAGCCCGCCGAAGCCGGAATCGAACATGCCGATCGGTCGGGTGGCGGTCACGGACATTCCGCAAGGCTACGCATAGTGTCGGGGACCGTGCTCACAGCCACCCTCCTCGCCCTTGCCGCGGCGGTGCTCCATGCAGCGTGGAACCTGTGGGTGAAGCAGAGCGGCGACAGGTGGTTGGCCCTGTGGGGGCAGATGACCACCGCTGGGATCGGCGGCCTCGTCATCGCGCTCGCCGTGGGCATACCCGACGGCTTCGTGTGGTGGCCGGCGGTGGCGAGCGGACTGATCCACCTCTACTACATCGTCGCGCTCGCGCGCTCCTACGACCTCGCCGACTTCTCGGTGACGTACCCGATCGCGAGAGGGTCCGGCGCACTGCTCGCAGCGGCCGGCGGCGTGCTCTTCCTGGACGACCACCTCACGCCACTCATGGTGGTGGGCATCGCGGTGGCCGTGGGCGGGATCATCCTGCTCGCCGACCACGCCGACAATGCCCATGCCCTTGCCGCGCTCGGCGTCGGCTCGTTCGTCGCCTTCTACTCGCTCGTGGACAGCCACGGCTCGCGCGTGAACGACGGGCACGTCTACGCACTCCTCATTTTCACCGCCACCGGCTTCTTCACCACGCTGCACGGGCTGATGGCAGGCCGACGCAGGGAGATGGTGGCGGCGATGCGGACCTCGTGGCTGCGGTTCTCCCTGGCTGGAGCAGCAAGCGCGCTCACCTACTGGATGGTGATGCTCGCGGTGCGCCGTGCGCCCGTGGGGTACGTGACCGCACTGCGTGAGTCGAGCGTGGTCATCGTCGCGCTCGTGGGCACCAGGTACCTCGGCGAGGACGGCCTGAGGCGGCGCGTCGGGGCGGCGTGCATCGTGCTCGCAGGGCTGGTGATCCTGGTCGCCGGGCGCTGACGGCCGCGGCAACCCGGGGCCGGAGCGTCAGAAGTAGATGATCTTCTCAGCGGCCTTCTCGGCCTCGTCGAGGTCGTCGGTGTAGGCACCGGTGGAGAGGTACTTCCAGCCGCCGTCGCACACGATGAACACGATCGTGCCCTCCTCGATCTCGGAGGCCACCTTCACCGCGCCGGCGAGCGAGGCGCCCGAGGACAGACCGGCGAAGATGCCGCACTCCTGCACGATGCGGCGGGTCCACTCGATCGACTCGCGCGGGCGGACGACCCTCTTGCGGTCCAGGAGCTCCCGGCCGTGCCAGTTGTCGAACACCGGCGGGATGTACCCGTCGTCCAGGTTGCGCAGGCCCTCCACGCGCTCGCCGAGCGGCGGCTCGATGGCGATCACCTTGATGTCGGGGTTCTGTTCCTTCAGGTACTTGCCCGTGCCCATGAGCGTGCCGCTGGTGCCGAGCCCCGCGACGAAGTGGGTGATCTCCGGGCAGTCGCGGTAGATCTCCGGGCCCGTGCCCTCGTAGTGGGCGCGCGGGTTCGCGTCGTTGGCGTACTGATAGAGGAAGCACCACTCCGGGTGCTGGGCCGCGAGCTCCTGGGCGCGCTTCACCGCGCCGTTCGACCCTTCCTCGCCAGGCGTGAGGATGATCTCGGCGCCGAACACCTCCAGCATCTGGCGGCGCTCGATCGACACGGACGTCGGCATGAGGATGGTGATCGGGTAGCCCTTCATCCGTGCGATGGCGGCAAGGGCGATCCCGGTGTTGCCCGACGACGGTTCCACGATGCGCTGGCCGGGCACGAGACGGCCCGTGCGCTCTGCGTCCTCGATCATCGCCTTGGCGATGCGGTCCTTCACGGAGCCGTAGGGGTTCTGGCTCTCCAGCTTGGCGACGATGCGCACGTTCGGGTTCGGCGAGAGGATCGACACGTCGACCATGGGCGTGTTGCCGATGAGGTCGAGGGCGGAGTTCATCACGAAGATCGACCCACCGTTGCGGCGGACATCTGCGATCGACATGTGCGCCTCCTTCCAGTGGCCTGACCACCTGTGCAACCCCATCGGGCCACAGGTCTATTCCTGACTATTCCTGTCGGAATTGTAACCATCGCCACAGCCGATGTCACGGAGAATCTCCCGGGATCCGGACGACAGACAGTCCCTCGGCAGGCGCGGCTCAGACCGGGACGATCGTCTCTTCGGTGATGGATTCCCCGGCGATCAGGTATGACCTGGTCTCGGGCGCCCCCCGCTTCAGGCTGACGATGACGTAGTGCCACGCGGGGTCGACCGCCTGGGCGACGTCCGTGGGACTGGGGTAGGGCTCGGTGTGGGTGTGGCTGTGCACCACCCCGATCACCTCGAAGCCCTCCGCCTCTGCGGCGAGCTCTGCGCGCAGGTGCTCCTTCGCGTCGATCGTGTACACCTTGGCGGAGTGCGCCACGTTCGTGACGGGCACGAACCGGGCAACCCGGCCGGACGTCGCCTCCCCGATGAGCAGGCCGCAGCACTCCTCCGGGAAGCACTGGTACGCATGTGCCGCGATGGCACGCAAAGCACCGGACGGCACCGCCACGGACGGCCGGTCGCCCGGTCCCTGTGCTGTGGAGTGCTCGGACATCGGTGTCGGAGGCTACCGCTACGCTCAGCCACCCCATGGCAAAGGCACCGAACGCCGTTCTCGCGAGCAACCGCAAGGCCCGCCACGACTACTCGATTCTCGACGTGGTCGAGGCGGGAATCGTGCTGCACGGCAGCGAGGTGAAGAGCCTGCGCACCGGACAGGTGCAGATCGCCGATGCGTACGCGCGCGTCATCGACGGGGAGGTGTGGCTGGACGGAGTGCACATCGCCCCGTACCAGTTCGCCGTGGGGGTGGGCGCCCACGACCCTGACCGCGCCCGCAAGCTGCTGCTGCACCGCGACGAGATCGACCGCCTGGCTGACCGCATCGCGAAGGAGCGCCTGAGCCTGGTGCCTCTCGCGTTCAAGCTGGTGGACGGCCGGGTGAAGGTGGAGCTGGCGCTCGCGCGAGGCCGCAAGCACGAAGACAAGCGCCAGGCCATCGCGGAGCGCGACAGCAAGCGCGAGATCCAGAGGGCGCTCGGCCGTGCCCGCAAGGGCATGGTCTGAGATGTAGCCGTGCCCGCAAGGGCATGGTCTGAGGTGCGGCCAGCGGGGACCGTTCGACACTCCCCTGCCGTACACTGCAGGCACATAACACAACCGATCACGGGGCTGACAGGTTTCGACACCAGTTTCGTCGTTCGCACGTGCGACCAGAGTTGCTCAGACTCTTTAAACGGGGCAACCAAAAGAATTGCCAACGAGCAGTTCGCTCTCGCGGCCTAATCCGCTGTAGAGAGACATCGTGACCAGCAATGGCGCACGGGGCCGATCCACCGCAGCCCGGCAACAGAAGCGGAGGATGACGGCGGGAAAGACAGCTGGCGTCGGGAAAGACCGATGGCACGGCGGGAAGACGCCGCGCGGCTCGGGTGACTGAGCAGTCGACCCGCCGGCGGTGTTGCGTCAGCACCGAAGCGGGAATGGTCGTATCACGGGCGCGCGCCGCCTGATGGACGGGGGTTCGATTCCCCCCAGCTCCAC
>CAYXRQ010000165.1:0-4109 GCA_964466765.1 uncultured Bifidobacterium sp.
CGCCATGGCCTGCGGGTTCTGCGCCACGGGTCAGGCTGGCTTCACACGTCATCTCACCGCCGGTGAGATCGTGGAGCAGGTGGTGCGCACCGCCCCCGTGGCGGGCGCGCTGGAGCAACGGATCGACAACATCGTGTTCATGGGGATGGGCGAGCCGCTCGCCAACGAGCCCGCCGTGTGGGCGGCGGTGGAGCGCATCCACGACGACATCGGCATCTCCGCGCGCCACCTCACGATCAGCACGGTCGGCATCGTCCCCGGCATCCGCACGCTCGCAGCGCGCCCGCTGCCCGTCAACCTTGCCGTGTCGCTGCACGCCGCGCGCAACGACCTCCGTGACGAGCTGGTGCCGATCAACCGGCGCTACCCCCTCGAGTCGCTGATGACCGCGTGCCGCGAGTACCTGGCGGAGAAGAACCGGCGCATCACGTTCGAGTGGGCGCTCATCGACGGCGTCAACGACACTGACCGCGACGCCCGCGAGCTGGCCGACCTGGCACGGAGCCTCGCGCCTTCGGCGCACATCAACCTCATCCCGCTGAACCCCACACCGGGCTGGCCCACGAAGGGCAGCCCGCGCCGCAGGGTCACGGAGTTCCGCGACCTCCTAGTGGGGCTGGGGGCGAACGCCACGGTGCGCAACAACCGCGGCACCGAGATCGCAGCCGCGTGCGGACAGCTGGCGGCAGGCCAGCCGGTGCGCATCTCCCGCGCGCGCTGACACGTCACAGCGACACAGCGACACAGCGGCGCAGTGGCGCACGGCAGCCGGCGACTGCAGCCGGGTCAGGACCCGAGGTAGCGGGGGTTCGCCACGGCGACCTTGTCCCTGATGCTCGGCTCGAGCGTGTCCAGGACCTCCGCGAGACGCCCGTCGAACGCACCGCCGCGGATCGCCGCTGCGAGCTCGGCGTCGCTGGTGGCACCGAGGGCGGCGAGCCTCTCTGCATGTGCGGCGGCCTGGCCGGGACCTGCCTCGAGCTCCCTCTCGACCATCGCGAGGGCATTCACGGCGACGCGCGAATGGAACTGGAGACGCCCCGACACAGCGGGGGCGACGTCGCGCTCGATCCACTCGCGCACCGACTCGACCAGCTCGCGCATCGACGGCACGTCATGCGGGTTGCCCATCACACCCTCCCCTTCAACAGGCCGACCAGGTCCCACTCGTTCTCGCACACGCGCCGGCCGATCGCGGCGAGCTCGTGGCTGCGGGCCAGGCCGTTCAGGTGCGACGCGGCCTGGGTGATGCACATGATCCCCCACTTCAGGGTGCCGAGCACCTCCCACCAGCGGACCACGTCGATGTCCGGGCGGGGCCTTCCGGCGGCCTCGTACGCGTCGAACAGCTCGTCGTAGGTCCCCAGGCCCGCCACCGGCCGCGGCCCGCCGAACCTCCAGGCCTTCACGCACACCCAGCCCAGGTCCTCCATCGGGTCGCCGATGTGGGCGAGCTCCCAGTCGAGCACGGCCACGAGCCCGTTGCCGTCGACCATCACGTTGCCGAGGCGGAAGTCCCCGTGGACGATCGCCCTCTCGGACGAGGCGGGCCTGTTCGCCTCCAGCCACCGGAAGGCCACCTCGAACACGGGGTGCGGCTCGCCGAGGTCGTCAAGCACCCGGCGGTACGTGGCCACCTCGTCCTGCTCCACCAGTCCCGGTGCGGAACCCGCGGGCAGCGCGTGGAGCCGGGCCATCGCGGTGCCGATGTCGGCGGTGAGGCGCGCACGCGCGACCGAGAACTCGTCGTCGCGCAGGATCTTGCGGGCGATGGTCTCGCCCCCGACGGCACGCACCACCATGAACGGGTTGCCGAGCGCCGTCGACGCGCCGCCGTCCACCACGACCTCGGGCACGGCGACCCCGCCCGCGTGGGCGGCGCGGAGCACCGCCACCTCCGTCGTCATCGGGCGCACCGCACCGTCGCGCTGGCGCTGCAGGATGAGCGGCGACCCGTCCGCCTCGAAGCGCCACGTCTCGCGTGATGCCCCGCCGGACAGCCGCGCGAGACCAGACACCTGCGCACCGCCGAGCACGCCGGACAGGCGGTCGGCGAGTTCTGCCGTCGCGTCGTGACCGGTGCCGGTTGCCATCCGCGCCACTCTGCCACGCCGACTACGGTTCCTGCGGTGCCGAGCGACTCCGGGAACCCACCGACCGGGGACCCGGTGCTCGCCACGCGGGCCGTCACCGTGGTGCACGGGGGGCGCGCGGTCCTCGACAGGGTCGACTTCTCCGTGCGACCGGGTGAGCGGTGGGTGGTGCTCGGGCCGAATGGGTGCGGCAAGACGACGCTCCTGAAGGTCCTCTCGCTGTATCTCCACCCCTCTAGCGGCTCGGTGAGCGTCCTAGGCAGGGACCACGGCACGTTCGACGTGCGCGGCGTGCGGCCACGCATCGCGTACTCCTCTGCGAGCCTGGCGTCCGAACTTCGCCCGGCGCTCACGGCAGAGGAGGTCGTGATGACTGCCCGCCACGGGGCGCTCGAGCCCTGGTGGCACGAGTACGGCGATGCCGACAGGGAACGGGCGCGCGACTGCCTCGGCGCGATGGGCGTCGCTGCCTTCGCGGGCACGCCGCTCGGCGCGCTGTCCTCCGGGGAGCAGCAGCGTGTCCTCCTGGCCCGCGCGCTGATGAACGACCCCTTCGTCGTGCTGCTCGACGAGCCCTCTGCCCGGCTCGACCTGGGCGGCCGGGAGGCACTCGTGCGCATCCTCGACGGTTTCGCGTCGGACAACCCGCTCCTGCCGACGGTCACCGTCACGCACCACGTGGACGAGATCCCGCCGTCCACCACGCACTGCATGATGCTGCGCGACGGTGCGGTGCTGGCCGCGGGCCCGCTCGCACAGGTGCTCGACTCCGCGCGCCTCTCCGAGTGCTTCGGGGCTGACTTGACTGTCGACCGCCGCCCGAACGGGCGGTTCAGTGCGTGGAGCCGTTGACGGCCGCCGCGAGCCCCTTCTTGCCGGCCTCGATGTTCGAGGCGAGCACCCTGTCGAGAACGCCTGCGGTCCACAGGCTGCCGCCGTACTCGAGATCCATGATGACCGTGCATCCCGCGCCGCGGGGCGACACCCGCACGGTCATCGTCCACGCGGAGTGCTGGCGCGCGGGCACCTCCCGGCGGGCGAACACCGCCGTGACCGTCCCGTCCGCGGCGGTGTCATGCACCGTGCGAACCATGCGGAGCCGCTTCGACCGCGCGAAGGGCCCGACCTTTGCCCGCAGTTCCACTGACCAGGCGGTCTCGCCGTCAGCATCGGCCCGCTCGATGCCGTGGATCATCGGCATCCACTGCGCGTAGGCGGAGAGGTCGTCCACCAGGGCCGCCACGGTCCCGACCGGTGCGTCGAGATCGAGCGACGACGACGTCCTCACTCTTCCTCCACCGGCTCGCCGAACGCGCGCCCGAGGAGACGGCCGAACCTGGGTTTCTCATCCCCGTCCTCGTACTCCACGGTGCGGCCGAGCCGCGGCGACCACGGGATTGCCTGCGTCTCGTCCGGGTCGACTGCGGGGGCCGTCCCCTGCACGTCATCGTCCCCACCCGCAAGGACCTCGGTGTTCGGTTGCCCGCGGTCGCTCCCGGCCGGCGCAGCGCCCGGCTCGTCCAGCTCGCGGCGCAGCGCCTCGAACAGCGATGGCACGTCCTCGGTTCTCGGGCGTTCGCGCTTCCTCGGCGACGCCCTGCCCCCGGCCCTCTTCCTGCTCGGCTTGTCCTCGGCACCTGCCGCGGCGGAGTCGAAGTCGGCGACGCGGAAGAGCTTCGGGTTCGGGTCGCGGCGGTCGTCCAGCGTCCACCCGGACGGCACCGTGAGTGCGTTCGCGTGGCGCCTGCAGAGACGGCCGGTGATCTCGCGCTCGCCCACGGTGATGACGTTCACCCACACGGAGAGGCTCGCCCTGTCGATCCCGTACGACGCATCGGCCGGGGCACCGCACCCGGGGCGTTCGCACAAGTTCCTCACGCGCCCAAGGTAGTGGCGCGCACCGTCAATGGTGGGCGATACGGGACTCGAACCCGGGACCTCTACCGTGTGAAGGTAGCGCTCTAACCAACTGAGCTAATCGCCCTTGCGGAAGGGAAAGACTACCGAGGCACCGCC
>CAYXRQ010000166.1:0-4072 GCA_964466765.1 uncultured Bifidobacterium sp.
CAGTGCACTCGCCGACCCGAGGGCGTGGGCACTCGACGTGCTCGGCTTCCCGGGCGGGACGGTGAAGGTGTCGAAGCGCGAGGTGATGGTGCGCTACCGCGAGAGCCTCCGTCTCGCCCACCCCGACCACGGTGGTGACGCAACGAAGGCGAGCAAGGCGATCATCGACATCACCGAGGCGCGCCGCGTGCTCCTCGACTCCATCTGATGGCGCCGCGCCGCCCTGCGGGCGTGGTGCTGTTCCCCGGGTCGGGGTCGTCGGCGGCGCACCCGTCGCTCGATGCGCTTGCCGCCGCGTTCGCACCGTTGCCGGTGAAGCGGGTCGACTTCCCGTACCGCCGCGCCGGCCGGCCGTTCCCGGACAGGGCGCCCGTGCTGGTGCAGTGCGTGCGCGACGAGGTGCGTGCGTTCGCCGAGTCGCTCGGTGTCCCCACCTCGAGGATCGTCATCGGCGGACGCAGCATGGGCGGGCGCATGTGCTCGATGGCCGTCGCGGACGGTGAGGACCCCTTGCGCGTCGCCGGGCTCGTGCTCGTGTCGTACCCGCTTCACCCGCCGGGCAGGCCGGAGTCGCCGCGAACGGAACATCTCCCCGGAGTGAACGTGCGGACGCTGTGCGTCAGCGGGACGCGCGACACCTTCGGCACGCCCGCTGAACTGCGCCGGGCGTTCCGCCGCGTGCCCGGCGAGGTCACGTGGCACTTCGTGGAGGGGAAGGGGCACGACCTGAAGAATGCTGATGACGAGGTGGCCGCAGCCATCAAGTCGTGGGCGGTGCCGGGGCGTCCTCGGGGTTGAGCTCCTCCAGGGTGCGGTGGGCCGTCTCCGGGTAGCGCCACCACACGATGGCCGAGGCGAGGAGGGGGAAGACCGCGAGCAGCACCATCACGTCGCCGTAGCTGGCGCCCGCATCGACGGCCCGGCCCGCGCCGATCAGGCCGATGCTCCCCCCGACGAGGGACGACGTCATGATGAGCCCGCCCGCCAGTCCGCGCTGGTGCGTGGGGAACAACTCCCCGCGGTAGACGGCCATGGCGGGGTAGGCGAAACCCAGGAAGAGCGCGCCGAGCACCGCTGCGATCCACATCGGCGCGCCGCTCAGTGCGAACGAGAGTGCGAGCAGGGCCGACCCGAGGGGAACCATGGCGGCCCCGATGCGTCGTCGTCCCCGTGCGTCCGCGACCCGGCCGCCGAGGATGAGGCCGAGTGCGGCAGGCGATGACGTCGCCATCGTGAAGACGGCGACCATCGCCGCGGAGAAGCCGCGGGTCTCCTTCAGGTAGCGGTTCTGGAAGATGGACATCGTGGCCACGAAGATGTTCGTGAGGAACACGACCGCGCAGATCCTCCCGAGATTGCGCGTCAGCCCGGCGACGGACGTCCGCTTCAGGTGCCCCACGAAGTCCTGCCTGCGCGCCACGAACCGCGCCGACTCGGGGAGACCGCGCGTGATGAGCCACGCGAACGGGAGCCACACGAGCGAGAGGAGGTAGATCCACCGCCACGACGTCCCCGACACGTCGGCCAGGGGGAGCGACGCGACCGCGACGCCCGCACCGAACCCGCTCACCACGGCGAGCGCAGCGGTGGCCCACGCGCGTGAGTCGTGCGGCATCTCCTCCACGATGATGATCGCGAGGAGGATGTCGAGCGTCAGCCCGAGCGGACGGCCCACCGTCTGCGTGGCGACGAGCGCGGGGAACGACGGCGCGAATGCACCCAGAGCGCAGACGAGCGGTGCCGCCCACGCGGTGGCCACGATCATGGGGCGCCGCCCGCGAGAGTCGGCAAGTGCGACGATGGGGAGGGAGATGATGATTCCCCACCGCACGACGGCGGAGCCGAGCCCCTGTGCAGAGTTCGAGATCCCGAACTCGTCGGCGGCGTAGGCGACTGTCTGCGTGAAGAGCGTGTTCGTGAAGGCGACGAGCATCGAGCCGAGAGCGACGAGCCCGAGCACGCGGCGGTGGCGGGGCCCGAGGTCCGGGGGCATCGACAACCACCGGGGCACGCGAGGACGCGGATAACTGCCCTGCATGGTCACGGCGGGAGCATACTTAGGGGCATGTCAATTGGGTCCCCGGCGGGTGACGACGTCATCGTCACCTCGACGAGCGGTCCGCTCGAGGGCGAGGTGACGGTCCCGGGGGCGAAGAATTCCGTGCTCAAGTTGATGGCTGCCGCGCTCCTCGCGGACGGGCGTCACCTGCTGACGAATGTCCCCGTCATCGACGACGTGAGCATCATGACGGACCTCCTCGGCGCCGTCGGGCTGGGCATCTCCGCCGTCCCCGCGCCTGCCGGGGAGACCGGCCAGCACCTCGAGATCGTGAACACCGGTGCGATCACGCCGGTCGCGCCGTTCGAGCTCGCCGACAGGATCCGTGCGTCCGTGAACCTTGTCGGCCCGCTGCTCGCCAGGTTCGGGCATGTCAACATCGCCTTGCCGGGCGGAGACGACTTCGGCGGCCGTCCGATCGACATGCACCTGCGCGGGCTCGAGAAGATGGGTGCCGAGTTCCAGGTCACCCCGGATGGCCTGTTCGGTCGGTGCGGGAGGCTGCAGGGGGCCGAGATCGAGTTCGAGTTCCCCAGTGTCGGAGCGACCGAGAACATCGTGACGGCAGCGGTGCTGGCAGAGGGCGTCACCGTCATCGAGAACGCGGCCCGAGAGCCCGAGATCGTCGACCTGTGCGCGATGCTGCGCCGGATGGGGGCTCGCATCGACGGCGCGGGCACGAACACGATCACGGTGACGGGAGTGGAGCAGCAGGCGCTCCATGCCGCGACCCACGAGGTCGTGACGGACCGGGTCCAGGCGGCCACGTACATGGCGGCGGTGGCGATGTGCAGGGGCGACGTGCTGGTGCGTCGGGCGAACCTCGACCACATGGGGATGCTCGTGGAGAGGTTCACGGAGATGGGCGTCTCCGTCGAGCCGGCCGACGGCGGTGCGCGCGTCACGTGTGACGGGCCCCTCCGGTCGGTCAACGTCTCCACGCTCCCGTACCCGGGGTTCGCCACCGACTACAAGCCGTTGATCGTTGCGATGCTCGCCATGGCCGACGGCACCGGCATCGTCACGGAGAACCTGTACCCGGGGCGCTTCCGCTACGTGGAGGAACTGAGGAAGCTGGGCGCCGAGATCGACATCGACGGTCACCATGCAGTCGTGCGCGGGGTCGGCCACCTGCATGGTGCGGTCGTGAACGCGCCGGACATCCGCGCCGGGGCTGCACTAGTGGTCGCGGGTCTCGCCGCGCAGGGAATCACCGAGATCCGGGACGTCCACCACATCGACCGCGGCTACGACGACATCGTGGGCCGGCTCGCCGGCCTCGGGGCGAGCGTCAGTCGGATCCGTCGCTCGGCGGGGGCGTGACCCGCGGCATCCGGCGTGCGCGCCTGTTGGCCAGCCACAGCAGGAAGACGATGAATCCGACGGGGACGAGCACATAGAGCATCTCGTCCCAACCTCCCTGGTGGGCGAACATGTGCACATCGTACGCGGGACCGCGCGAACGGTATCGTTCAGGGGGTTCCCCGGAGGGTTGACATGTCCATGCGGCAGCAGGTTGAAGAGACAATCGAGGTCATCAGGCCGGCCCTGAAGGCCGACGGTGGCGACATCATCCTGCGCGAGGTCGACGAGGCAACGGGCGTCATCAGCGTCACCCTCACCGGTGCGTGCACCACCTGCCCGGCCTCGGACCAGACGCTGAAGGCGGGCATCGAGCGGATCATGAAGGACCGCATCGACGGTGTCACCGAGGTAGTGCAGGTCGCGTAGGTGGGCCGGCGCAGCCAGACACCTGCGGAACTCTTCGATGCCGCGTGCCACGGGGACCGCGGGGCCCTCGCCCGCACCCTCTCGTTGCTGGAGCGCGGCGATGATGCCGCGCGCGAGGTCGGCCGTCTCGCCTACTCCCGTACCGGCGGCGGGTACACCGTCGGCATCACCGGTGCGCCGGGGGCGGGGAAGAGCACGCTGACCAGTGCGGTCATCAAGCACCTGCGTGCCGCCCAGACCGAGGTCGCCGTCCTCGCGATCGACCCGTCGTCGCCCTTCACC
>CAYXRQ010000167.1:0-4065 GCA_964466765.1 uncultured Bifidobacterium sp.
GCCGCATCGTCTACGACGGCCTCATCGACAACGTGCAGGTCAGCTGGGTGAAGATCGGCGTGTCGGGCGCATCGCAGCTGCTCCAGGCAGGGTGCAACGACCTGGGCGGGACCCTCATGGACGAGAACATCAGCCGCGCGGCCGGCGCCAACCACGGCCAGGGGATGACAGAAGGCAGATTCGGCGAGATCGTGGCGCCGCTGCGCCGCACGCTCGCCCAGCGCAACACTGCCTACGGGATTCTCTCACCAGTCGCCGGCGAGTGAGTACGGGCCGCTAGAGGCGGCCGCGGCGCGCCAGCACCGCGCTGCGTGCGTGCTCGATGTCGAGCACCAGCTGCGCCTTCAGCTCGTCGAGGCCCGCGAAGCGCTTCTCGCTGCGCAGGAACGCCAGGAACTGCACTGCCGCTGCTTCGCCGTAGATGTCCCAGGCGAAGTCGAGCAGGTGCGCCTCGATGAGGGAGTGCTGCGCGTCGTTGTAGAAGGTGGGCCTGCGCCCGATGTTCACCGCGCACGGGTGCTCCGTGCCGTCGGGCCGCCGGTACACCGCCGCGTACACGCCGTCGGCGGGGATGCACATTCCCTCCGGCACCGCCACGTTCGCGGTGGGGAACCCGATCGTGCGGCCGCGCTTGTCCCCGTCGATCACCGTGCCGCGGATCTCGTGCGGGCGGCCGAGCATCCGGTTGGCCGTGTCGATCTCCCCGCCGGCGAGCGCACGCCGGATGGCCGTGCTGCTCACGGGCTCGTCGACCCCGTCGGCGCGCGGGACCAGTCTCACGGGCTCCGCGGTGAACCCGTGGCGCTCCCCCATCTCGCGCAGCAACGTGACGTTGCCCTGGCGCATGTGCCCGAAGTGGAAATCGCTGCCCACGATGACCGCCTCGGCCCTGAGTGCCCCCACGATCACCCGCTCCACGAACGCAGGTGCGGTCTCGTGGGACTGGGCGTCGTCGAAGGAGACCACCGCGGTGGCATCCACTCCTGTGGATGCGAGCAGTTCGAGCCTCTGGTCGAGGGTGGTGAGGAGCCGCGGCTCTGCCCCGGGGCGCACGATGCTCATCGGGTGCCGGTCGAACGTGACCACGACGGACCGGGCACCCGTGGCGGCGGCACGCTCGCGCACCTGCGCGATCACGGTGCGGTGGCCCACATGGACCCCGTCGTACATGCCGATGGTGAGCACCGAGCGGGAGTTCCCGGCGGACGGCGCCGAGAGGTCCCTGATCACTTCCACGGCGGGAAACGCTATCCGCGCCCGCTCATGCGCGTCGCGGGAGCCCGATCCGCACAGGGACACCGGGTGACCACATGCAGTGCGGGTCGCCGGTGGGTGCAGGCAGGCCGGCCGCGACGAAGAGCGACTCGTCGAGGGATGCGAGGGTCGCTCGGTGCAGCCCCCACCGCGGGTGGTCGACGGGTGCGTAGCGCAGCCTGCCCCTGCCGGCGGACGAGTAGAGGCCCCAGCGCGCGGTGAGGAAGTGCTCGAACGCAGTGGGCTCGGGGATCGGCTCCCCGATGAGGACCTCGATCCGCGCGTCCGCGCCGCGCGACGGCCATCTCCTGGACACCGTGGTGCTCAGCGTGCTGCCCACCACCTCGTTCGTCGCCGGCCCCCAGCAGTACGGCAGCCGGTATGTGAGACGTGCGACAACGGCGGGCAGCAACCTGTTCACGTCGAGCGAGAAGAACCACACCCCTGGCACGCCGTCGCGCAGCACGTAGGTGCGCACGTTGATTTCGGGGAACGAGCCCAGCCACGGCACCGGCGGCGTGAAGGGGAACGAGATGCGCCGCATCGAGAACGGGATGAGACCCACCTGTGCCTTTCCCTCCCACGTGTCGACCTCGAGGCCCTTGGGCAGTAGTGCCTGCACCACGGCCGGGTCGTACGCGAAATGGACGTAGGCGAGGTCGCGCCATTGCTGCTTCATCACCGCGAACCGCACCGGCTCGGCACAGTCCGGCCTCGGCACCCGCTGCGCCCCGTCGATTCCCACGGTCACCGCCCCCCGAACACGACGGTCGGCTTGGCGAGCCCGTCGCGGAACGGCTCGAACACGGCCACGAGCGCACCGGCACCGTCGAACGCGGCCCACGGCCCCTCGTCCTCCCACGCGTCCCTGACGCGCCCGTAGAGCGTGTCGTCGAGGGCCTGCTCGTCGAGCACGTGGCCGTTCAGGTGCGCCACCATCTCCTCCACGGGCCGCAGCTCGGGTTCCTCGATGGTGCACGCCTCATCGATGCGGAACGGGCCGGTGGAGAACCGGCGCAGCCTGCGGATGTGCGCCCCGTTCCCCATGGCCGCCGCCAGGTCGGCGCCGAGTGACCTCACGTAGGTGCCGGAGCCGCAGTGCACCCGTGCCGCCAGCACGTTCGGTTCCCCCGTCGCCTCCACCTCGAACGAGTGCACCGTGACGGGCCGGGGCTTGCGCTCCACCTCCTTGCCCTCGCGCGCGAGCTGGTGCAGCGGCCTGCCGTCCACCTTGAGCGCCGACACCATGGGCGGCACCTGCATGATCTCCCCGGTGAAGCTTCCGGCAATGACCGCACGGGCTGCCCCCACGTCCACGGGCCCGGGATCGAAGGTCGCCGTGACGGTGCCGGAATCATCGAGAGTGTCGGTGGTGGCGCCGAACACGATCTCGCACGCGTACGTCTTGTCCATGTCACCGAGGAACCGCATCAGCCTGGTGCCGTTGCCGACACCGATGACGAGGAGGCCGGTGGCATCAGGGTCGAGCGTGCCGGCGTGGCCGATCTGACGCTCCCCGAGGGTCTTGCGCAGCTTCGCCACGATGTCGTGGCTGGTCCAGCCCGCCGGCTTGTCGAGCAGCACGAGCCCGTGCGTCTCGGGGATGCGACGCCGGCCCACGGCTACTCGGTGTCGTCGTCGGACTCGTCGGCCGAGGGCAGCGGCGAAGAAAGGGGCGACGTGTCGGGCCGCTTGCGGAGGAGCTCGTCGATGCGCTCAGCCGCACGGATGACCTCGTCAGGCCGGAACGAGAGGATCGGCGTCTTGCGGGCGTGCATCTGGCGGTTGATGGAGGCCTGCATGCGCGGGCGGTGCTCGCCGAGGGCCTCCTGGATGCCGGCGTCGCCCTCCTCGCCCTTCATGGAGTCGTAGTAGACGATCGCCCGGTTCATCTCGGGGTCCACGTCCACCGAGGTGATCGTCACCAGGTCCAGGCGCTCGTCGTCGATGCGCGTGAGCTCGTCTGCGATGACCTCGCGCAGCACCTCGGACAGCCTGGCCGTGCGCGGGTAGCCGTGCGAGGAGCCACCCTTCGGCTGGCGGCCGCGGGAACGGGGGCGTTGCTTCGACACGGAAATAGGATGGCACGGTCATGAGCGAAAACCCCCCGACCGCAGCGAATTCGTCCGGCCCGCCGCCGCACCGCTACACGGCATCGCTCGCCGCCCGGATCGAGTCGCACTGGCAGGACTTCTGGGAGCAGGACGGCACGTTCGACGCGCCGAACCCCGCGGGCCCGCTCGCGGACCCGGACCGGCTGGCCGGCAGGGACAAGTTGTTCGTCCTCGACATGTTCCCCTACCCGTCGGGCGCCGGTCTGCACGTGGGTCACCCGCTCGGCTACATCGGCACGGATGTCTTCGCCCGCTACAAGCGCATGAAGGGCTTCAACGTCCTCCACTCGCTCGGGTACGACAGTTTCGGCCTGCCCGCCGAGCAGCACGCGATCGCGACCGGCGTGCACCCGCGGGTGAACACGGAGCAGAACATCGCCAACATGCGCCGCCAGCTGCGCCGTCTCGGCCTCGGGCACGACCCTCGCCGCAGCGTCAGCACCACCGACGAGTCGTTCTACCGGTGGACGCAGTGGATCTTCCTGCAGATCTTCGAGAGCTGGTACGACCCGATCGCCGGCCGCGCACGCCGCATCAGCGAGCTGGTGGCCGAGTTCGAGTCCGGGGCGCGACGCACGGACGACGGCCGTGCGTGGCAGGACCTCTCCCCCGGCGAGCAGCGCGACGTGCTGGATTCCCACCGGCTCGTCTACCTGAGCGACGCGCCGGTGAACTGGTGCCCGGGCCTCGGCACGAT
>CAYXRQ010000168.1:0-4019 GCA_964466765.1 uncultured Bifidobacterium sp.
GGTTCGGGATCGCCCAGCTGCACCAGCTGCGCGGCCGCGTCGGCCGCGGCAGGCTCGCGTCCACGTGCCACCTCGTCACGCAGACCGACGAGCCGTCGCCGCGCGTGGAGGCGCTGGTCTCCTCCACGGACGGCTTCGTGCTGGCGGAGGAGGACCTCAGGCTCCGCGGGGAGGGCACCGTGATGGGCACCGTGCAGAAGGGGCGCAGCGACCTGCGCCTGGCCTCGCTGCAGACGGACCTTGACCTCATCCAGGCCGCCCGCGACGCGGCGGTGCGGATCGTGGGGGACGACCCGTCGCTCGCCGGCCACCCCTTGCTGCGCGACGAGATCGATCTGTACTTCACTGCCGAGCAGGAGGACAACCTGCTGAAGGGCTGAGCCCTGCTCGGCTACCGTCACCCGTGCGCCGCCCGGCGCGCCGAACCTGGGGGTTCTCATGTTGGTAAGAGGCATGCACGTGGTGGTGACCGGCGGGTCACGGGGCATCGGCGAGGCGATGGCGCGCGACTTCGCCGCCCGCGGGGCGCGGGTCACCGTCGTCGCGCGCAGCGAGGAGTCGCTGCGGAGGGTCGCCGGGGAGATCGGTGGCAACGCGGTGGTGGCCGACTTGAGTGACGACCGCGTCGTGGACACGTTGATCGAGTCGATCGAGCGCGACCACGGCCCGGTCGACATCCTCGTGAACAACGCGGGGCTCGAGACCAACACCCCGTTCGCCGTGGAGGACCCGCGCGAGATCCGCACGGTCTCGCGGCTCAACCTGGAGACACCGATGATGCTCTCGCGGCACGTCCTGCCCGGGATGCTGCAGCGCGGCCGCGGCCATCTCGTGTTCGTGTCGTCGCTCGCGGGCACCGCAGGTTTCCCCGGCATGTCGGTCTACTGCGGCACCAAGGCGGGCATCCTGAACTTCTTCTCGTCGCTGCGCCGCGAGCTGAAGCACACGCCGGTCGGCATGACGGTCCTCTCGCCGGGCCCGGTGGACACCCAGATGTGGGACACCATCGAGGAGTCGGTCCCCACGGTGATGAAGGTGGTCCGTCGCTTCGAGACCCTGCGCCTCATCCCGAAGGCGGACGCCGGCGACATCGCGCGGCGCACCGTGAGCGCGGTGGAGAAGGGCCGCCCCTACGTGCGCGACCCGAAGAGGCTGAGCACGAACTTCTGGTTCAACATGGCGCCCACACGGATCGCGAACGCGTGCCTGGCCGGCATCAGGTTCGACCCGCTCGACCGCGGCACGCGGCACAACTGACGGGTCAGTCGGGCTGCTCGTCGGTGTCGTCCTCGGCGAGGACGATGTCCCACCTGTCGCGGCAGTCGCGGCACCTGTAGGTGACGACGTCGCCGATCTCCCACATGCCGTCCTCGGGCGGGAAGGTGATGAGGTGGCACGGGCCCCCGCAGTCGACGCACACGATGGACTCGCTGGGGGTGATCACCTCCGTAGTCTGTCTGCTGTGCGAGTAGTTGCGGGTGACCTGCGCGGCCGGCGCATCGAGTCCCCCACGGGCGACGCGACACGGCCGACGACGGACAAGGTCCGCGAGGCCGTGTTCAACGCGCTCGTCAGTCTCGGGGCGGTCGAGGGCGCGCGCGTGCTCGACCTCTTCGCCGGCACGGGGGCGATGGGCATCGAGGCACTCTCCCGCGGGGCCGCCCACTGCACGTTCGTGGAGCAGGACCGCGCTGCTCTCGCGGTGCTCCGCACGAACATCGACAAGCTCGGCGTGGCGCAGCGCAGCACGGTCGTGTCCGGTGACGCCACCTCCGCACTCGTCGGCGGCCACGCGGCCGACATCGTCATCGTCGACCCGCCGTACGGTTTCGGGGACTGGGGGAGGGTCCTCGCGAACATCGGCGACGCGCTCGTCATCATCGAGTCCGGCGCCCCGGTCAGCGTGCCCGACGGTTGGGAATGCCTGCGGGAGCGCCGGTACGGGCGCACCAACGTGGCATTTCTCCGTCGGGGGCAGGACGGAGGCGGTACGGTGGAGGCGTCATGAGCACCGTGCTGTACCCGGGCAGTTTCGACCCGTTCCACGTGGGTCACCTCGACGTGGTGGAGCAGGCCTCCGCCCTCTTCGGGACCGTCGTCGTGGCCGTGATGCACAACCCGGACAAGCCCTCTGGCGCCCTCGCCACCGCGCAGCGCGTGGAGATGGCCCGCTCGTCCACGGCCCACCTTTCGAACGTGCGGGTCGAGGCCCACCCCGGGCTCGCCGTGGATGCGGCCCGGAACGCCGGCGCCGACTTCATCGTGAAGGGCCTGCGCACCTCGGGCGACTTCGAGGTCGAGCAGCAGATGGCGCACACGAACTTCGCCGTGTCGGGCGTGCGCACGGTGTACGTGCCGTGCACCCCCGCTTTTTCGTTCATCAGCAGCCGGTTCATCCGTGACATCGCAGCCAACGGGGGCGACGTGGCCTCGATGGTCCACCCCTCGATCCTGGCCGGTCTCGTGTCGGCCCTGACCCGGAGCAAGTGATGCCTCGCGACTTCGACGACCTCGACGACGACCTGATCGACGACACCTTCCCCACACCCGCACCCGTGCAGGCGCGCCTCGGCGACAGCGAGGTGCTGCTGCGCCGCGCCGTCGACATCATCGCCACGGCACCCAGCATCCCGCTCTCCAGCACGCCGCGCATCGACCGCGACGAGATCATCGAGCTGCTCGAGGATGCGCTCGAGCGGCTGCCCGAGGAGATCCGCCAGGCGCGCTGGATGCTGAAGGAGCGCCAGGAGTTCCTCGACAAGACGAAGCGCGAGGCCGACGAGATCGTCACGGCGGCGCGCCAGCAGGCGGAGCGCATGGTCCAGCGGACCGAGGTCGTGCGGGCCGCGGAGCTGCGTGCGCGCCAGGTGGTGGAGGCCGCCGAGGAAGAGAGCCGCAGGCAGCGCAACGAGACGGAGGATTTCCTCGACCAGCGTCTCGCGAGCTTCGAGATCCTCATTGACCGCCTGCAGAAGACCGTGCACAACGGCCGCCAGCGACTCTCCATCGGCATGCACGAGGAACCTGCCCCCGCGCCGCAGGAGGACGAGCCGGCCCCGGGGAGCGGTTTCTTCGACCAGGACCTGCACTGACGCAGCCGTGGCCACGCCGCTCATCGTCAACGTCGTCGAGCTCATGCGGCGGCCGGGCAACACCAAGGACGTCGACGTCTCCGTCACGGCGGCCGACCTCGTCTTCGACGACGAACGGATGACGTCGTCCGACGTCGGCGTGCACGTCCACCTCGAGTCGCTCTCCAACGGCATCTCCGTGCACGGGACCACGACGGCGCAGTGGCAGGGGGAGTGCAGGCGCTGCCTCGCGCCGCTCGTGCGCCCCATGACCGTGGAGGTCGACGAGCTCTACCAGGCGGTCCCGGACTCCCCGGACGCCTACGCGATCGAGAACGACCAGATCAACCTGCTGCCGATGGTGCGGGAGAACCTCTTGCTCGCCATCCCGCTCGGCCCGCTGTGCGCCGACGACTGCCCGGGGTTCTGCCCGCAGTGCGGGACGGACCTGAAGACGGGCAGTTGCGGCTGTTCCCGGCCCGCCGGGGACGACCGCTGGGCCGCGCTCGATGCCCTGAAGGACCGGCTGAAGGACGCCCAGGGGTAGGTTTCGGCCGAATTCGGCTATCCTTCCCTGACCCCGCATCGGGGTGTTTGTGCCTCTAGCCAAGGGAGACCACGGTGGCCGTTCCCAAGAAGAAGAAGTCGAAGTCGAAGACCCGCATGCGTCGCGCGTCCAACTGGCGCCTCGGCGCGCCCTCGCGCAGCACCTGCCCGCGGTGCCAGTCCGCCAAGCTCCCCCACGTCGTGTGCGGCAGCTGCGGTTGGTACAAGGGCCGCGTCGCGGTCCAGGTCGAGCAGTAAGCCGACCCCTCCATGTTGCCGATCGCAGTTGACGCGATGGGCGGCGACAGGGCCCCCGGGGAGATCCTCGCGGGCGCCCTCCAGGCCGCGGAAGCCGGCATCCCTGTCGTCCTCGTCGGGCCGGAAGGTCTCGAGGGGACGGGC
>CAYXRQ010000169.1:0-4007 GCA_964466765.1 uncultured Bifidobacterium sp.
TGATCGAGTACCGCGGCTCGGCTATCCGCGCCCTCTCCATGGAAGGCCGCATGACGGTGTGCAACATGAGCATCGAGGCGGGCGCGAAGGCGGGCCTCATTGCGCCCGACGAGACCACGTTCGCCTATCTCAAGGGCCGCGCGAACGCGCCACAGGGTGCAGCGTGGGACCAGGCCGTGGAGGCATGGAAGCAACTGCGGACCGACGACGGCGCGAAGTGGGACAAGGAGGTCTTCATCGATGCCACGAAGCTGACCCCGCACGTCTCGTGGGGCACCAACCCGGCACAGGTTCTGCCGATCGACGGCGTCATCCCCTCCCCTGCGGACGCCGCCGACGCCACCACGGCGAACACCATCGAGCGGGCGCTCGAGTACATGGGGCTCGCGCCTGGCACACGCGTGCGCGACATCGAGATCGACACCGTGTTCATCGGTTCCTGCACGAACGGTCGCATCGAGGACATCCGTGCAGCGGCCGAGGTGGTGAAGGGACGCAAGGTCAAGGTGAAGCGCGCGATGGTCGTGCCTGGCAGCCATGCCGTGCGCAACCAGGCGATTGCCGAGGGCCTGGACAAGATCCTCACGGACGCGGGCGTCGACTTCCGCGAGCCGGGCTGCAGCATGTGCCTGGCGATGAACCCCGACAAGCTCGCCCCCGGCGAGCCTGAGGCATCCACTGGCACCGGCAACTTCGAGGGACGCCAGGGTCGCGGGGGCCGCACCCACCTGGTCTCCCCCGCTGTGGCCGCGGCGACCGCCGTGGCCGGCCACCTCGCAACCCCCGGAGACCTGTCATGAAGTCGTTCCGCATCGTCACCGGCCGCGCCGTCCCGCTGAAGCGCAGCGACGTGGACACCGACCAGATCATCCCGGCCGACTGGCTGAAGCGCGTGGAGCGCACAGGGTTCGAGAAGGGCCTGTTCAGCACGTGGCGCGACGACCGCAGCTTCGTCCTCAACGACGAGCGCTACGCGGGCGCCTCCATCCTGGTGGCCGGCCCGTCCTTCGGCGTGGGCTCCTCGCGCGAGCACGCCGTGTGGGCCATCCAGCAGTACGGGTTCGACGCCGTCATCGCGCCGAGCTTCTCGGACATCTTCCGCAACAACTGCACCAAGAACGGTCTCGCACCGGTGGTGCTGCCGCAGGCTGCGGTGGAGCGACTGTGGGACATGATCGAGGCGGATGCCGCCACGGAGATCACCATCGACATGGAGCGCCTGACGGTGGAGGTGCCGTCTGCGGGATTCCTGGAGTCGTTCCCCATGGATGCCCCGACCCAGCACCGCTTTCTGAACGGCCTGGACGACATCGGTATCACGCTCACCCACGCCGGCGCGATCAGCGAGTTCGAGAAGAACCGCCCCGCCTGGCTGGCGCGTTAGTCAGCCGAGAATCGACACCAGCAGCGCCGTCTGCGCTGACATCATCGCGAAGACCAGCCCGAGGATTGCGAACGTCTGTCGTCGTGCCGAGTCGGCGATCTCCCTGCGCAACTCTGCCGCCAGCACCTGGATCTCGGCCCTGAGGAGCGATCCCTGGGACTCGAGGTCCTCCGTGGTGGCGAATCTCGCGTAACCGCCATGAGGGAGATGTTCCATGAGTGTCTCGCCTTCGTCCTTGCCGAGGACCTCATGGGCCCTGTTCGCAAGGTTACGTCTGTCGTTCTCGTAGCTCATGAGCATCGTCCCTCGTTCCGGCCTTCGTCGGACCCGTCCCGACACCTGCAATGTGTGGGGCAGTCAGAGAAGACCGGCAAGGCCGGTGGCGCGCTGCACCTTGGTGCCGATGGCCGCCCGCAGTGCCTCCTCGGTGGCGACGATGGTGAGGTGCGGCTTGGCCCTTGTCATGCCCGTGTACAGCAGCTCGCGCGTGAGGATCCGGGAACGTCCCTTCGGCAGCACGACCACGGTGTGGCCGAACTCGCTGCCCTGGCTCTTGTGGATGGTGAGCGCGTGCACCGTCTCCACGTGCGGCACCCTGGCGACCGGGAGCACCGTGACGCCCTCGGAATCCCCGAACACGACGACCGGCCGGTTGTTGGCATCCCTGCACACGACCCCGATGTCGCCGTTGGACAGGCCGCTGAACGAGTCATTGCGGGAGACCATGACGGGACGGCCGACGTACCACTGGCCGCGGGCGAGCTGGCCGAGCTGGCGCTCCACCGCGGAGTTCCAGCCCGACACACCGAGGTTCCCGCGCCGGTGCGCGCACACCACCTGCAGGCTGTCGCGGAACTCGAGCACCGCGCGGTACTGGTCAGGGGTGGAGGCAGCGGCGGCGAGCTCGCACAGCCCGCGGGCATGTTCTGCGACAGTGCGCGCGAGCTTCTGGAGGGCTGCGTCATCGGCCACGGGATCCACCCACGCAAAGCGGGCCTCGCCGCCCGTGCCGGAGGCGTGGCGGCGCACCGCCGCGAGAGCGGCATCGGCGTCACCCGACTTCGTGTGGGTCGCGATGTCGTCGACCGGCGAACCCTCCTTGAACCGGTGCTTCCCAGCGAGCGGCTCGACCCTCACGGCACCACGCGCGGACGCCTCGACGACGTCGGCGAGGACCGTTCCTGCGTCGACACTCGCCAATTGGTGCGGGTCACCCACGAGGATGAGCATGGCGCCGTCCTTCATGGCCTCGAGAAGCCGCGCCATCATGGACAGGGGCATCATGGACACCTCGTCGACGACGACCAGGTCGTAGGGCATGCGGTCCTTCCCGTTGAAGCGCCACTGCACCCTGGCCACCGGGTTGTACTTCAGGAGCTTGTGGACGGTGAGCTTGGGGAGACCGTTGACCACGTTCTCCATCCCGCCCGGGACGCTGCCCTGGGACACTGCCCACCGCACCGCGGAACGCAGCGCGCGGTCCATCCGCTTGGCGGCGAGGCCGGTGGGAGCGGCGAGCGCGACGGTGTCGGTCGCTGATGCGCCCGACATGTGGTCCACGATCCTGCGCGCGACCTCGGTGGTCTTTCCTGAGCCGGGCCCGCCCGTGATGATGGCGAGCCGGCCGGCAGCCGAGGCGGTCCGCAGGTACCCGGCCACGAAGAGTTCCTCCTCGTAGGAACGCGAGGCGTAGAGCCGCGTGCCGTCCAGCACGAACGGCCGTCGCGGCGCGTCGGCCCGTTGTGCGGGGCTGCAGACGAGATCCGGGGTGGTCGACAGAGCGGCGACCCAGTCAGCCGCACCAGTGGGCCAGTGCAATGCCGTGGCGTCGGCGTTCTCGGGTGACCACAGGTCGATGTGGGCGAAATCGACGCAGGTGTGCCCCGACCGTGACGTGCCGAGGACGAGTGCGAACGCGACCCAGGCGAGCGGGTCGACGTTGCGCGACGCCCCCGCGAGCCGGAAGAGTGACGAGACGGCGCGCAGGTCGCGTGACTCGACCGCGCGGGCGTCCACGTACGGCTGCAGGTCATCGGGGTACTGGGTGGAGGCGTACAGGGAGCTCATGCGGGCACCCCCGACATCACGTCCGACAACCTGTCCCACAGCCCGTCGGGGGCCTGCCAGACGAACACCCCGTTGCGGTGCCCGTCGGTGTCCCGGGGCGTGCTGTCGCCCACCATCCCGCGGATGAAGAAGTACGCGAGGCCTGCCACGGCGGGCACTGCACCCGCCGCCGAGCGCGCCCTGACGTACCGGTGCACCGCCACCCCGTAGATGAGCGCCTGCAGCGGGTAGTGGTGGTGCTCCATCTCCTCGCGCATCCGTTCGCGCCGGTACCCGTCGATGAGCTGGTCCATGCCGTCCTCGTCGAGGCGGTTGCTCTTCCAGTCGGTGACCCAGAGGGACTGCGAGTCGCCGGCAGTGACCCGCAGGAGCGTGTCGATGGACCCGTTCATCAACCCCATCAGCGGGATGTCGAACGCTGCGGACGCGAGTTCGCGCGCGTACGGGGCAAGCACATCGTCTGCCCTGCCCGCGCCCTCGAGCACCTCCAGCAGGGTCCGCCCGATGTCGCTGACCTTCACGCCATCCTCGGCGACGTGGACCTCGACGGCAACCA
>CAYXRQ010000170.1:0-3978 GCA_964466765.1 uncultured Bifidobacterium sp.
TCAGCGTGCCCAGCTCGGTACCGACGGACACGGGTGCCTTCGTCACGATCGCGAGCCGAGCGAGCGCCATCTCGATGAGCAACATCACGGCCGCCAGTGTCAACGTGGTCATCACACCGAGTGCGGGGTACGTGAAGCTGGCCACCACCACCGGACTCTCGGTCATCCCGGGCTACACGAGCGCGCAGTGGACCGCCAACAACTCCACTGCGATCGGGTTCAACGCGTCACCGGCGAACGCGAACACGGCCCTCGCCACCCTGCAGTACCAGGGCGTCTCGAGCGGCTCCACGCCCACCATCAACGTCCGCGTCACACAGGGGTCGACCACGGTGATGTACTCACCTGCCACGGGCCGTTACTACGAGCGCGTCACCGCGACCCTCACGTACGACGGGGCTCTCGCCGCCGCGGCGACCCGCACCTTCGCCGGACGCACCGGCTACCTCGCCACTGTCACGTCCTCCGCCGAGAACGACTTCCTCGTCAACATCGTCAGCGGCGGCAACGCGAGCGGCGGCGGCTGGCTGGCCGGCAGCGACGCCGCGGCGGAGGGAACATGGCGCTGGGGCGCCGGGCCTGATTCGGGGACGCAGTTCTGGTCCGGAGCGGCCGCAGGCTCCGCCCCGGGAGGGGCCTACGCGAACTGGGGCAACTCGGAACCGAACGGAAGCACCAGCGCGAACTGCCTCACCTACTGGTCAAATAACAAGTGGAACGACGCAGGATGCGGCTCGACCATGACGACATACTTCGTGGAGTACGGCGGGCTGACCTCTGACGCACCCGCCGCCGTCAACGTCGTGGCCACAACGTCGCTTGTCGTCGCGCCGGCGGCCCCCACAGTCGGCGGGGTTCCCTCGGGAACCACTGCGTCCACATCAGCCACCCTCACGCTCACGGGGTCGGGTGCCGTGGGTGCGACGTTCGAGTGCAGCCTGGACAACGCGGCGTGGGCGGCGTGCACCAGCCCCGTCTCCCTGACGAACCTCTCCCCCGGTGCGCACACGTTCCGCGCACGTGAGACGGTCTCGGGCGTCACCGGCAACAACTCGTCGAGCACGTGGACTGTGGACCCCGTGCTGGGGCCGCCGGTCGCGTCATGGACCTCCGCATCCTCAAGCCCCACCAACGGCACCACCCAGACCTTCGGGCTGTCGTTCAACGAGCAGATCACCGGTCTAGCTGCCGGGGACTTCACCAATGCCGGCACCGCCACCGGGTGCACGTTCTCGGTGACCGGCACCCAGCCCGGCACCACGTTCACGGTCACCGCCACGGGCTGCGGCGAGGGCACCGTGCGCGCCCGGCTGGCGGCCCAGTCGGTGAGCGACCTCAGCGGCACAGCCGGGCCCGGCGGTGGCGGGGCGGCAAACACTGTCGTGACGAACATCCTCAACCTCGGGAACGTGATGCACTCGGGCATCACCCCGAACGGCGCGTTCCTCTACGCCCCGGACAACGGCAGTTCAGTCAGGGTGATCGACACGACCTCATTCGCGACCGTCGCGACAGTCACGGTCGGGTCAACCCCGCGCGCCGTGACCGTCTCTCCCGACGGCACCAGGGCGTACGTGGCCAACTACTCGAGTGGCACGGTCTCGGTCATCAACACAGCGACCAACACCGTCACAGCCACCATCACTGTCGGCTCCGCACCCAATCGGAGTGCGATCACACCGGACGGGACACGGCTCTACGTCGCCAATTACTCCAGCAGCACCGTGTCAGTCATAAATACGTCGACCAACACCGTCATCGCGACCATCAACGTGGGGGCGAACCCGTGGTCGGTCACGATGAGCCCCGACGGCAGTCGCGCCTACACTGGGAACATCGGTGCGTCGACCGTGTCAGTCATAAACACGTCGACGAACGCCGTCATCACGACGGTCAACGTGGGGGGAAGCCCCTACGAACTAGCCACCTCGAACTCGGGCGACAGGGTGTTCTCAGCCAACTACGGCGGCAACACGGTGTCGATCATCAGCGCCTCCACCAACACCGTGACCGGCACGATCAGCGGTTTCTCGTCGCCGATGGCCATCGGCATCTCGTCCGACGACGCGACTCTCTATGTGAGCGAGTACACGAACAACATCCTGCGGATGGTCAACCTGTCGAACAACTCGTTCGGGTCGACGATCCCCGTCGGGTCGTACCCGCGGACAATCGTCAGTTCTGCCGGCGGCGACAGGATGTACGTGAACAACTGGTCACCCGGCACGGTGACCGTCATAAACGGCGCAGGTTCACCGCCCTCGGCAACGATCACGATCGACCGCACCGCGCCGACAGCCTCGTTCACCGCAACCCCTGGTTCCGTCATCTCGACGACCGGCAACTACACGCTCACCTTCAACGAGGCGGTAAGGGGCGTGGTCGCAGCTGACTTCGAGAACGCCGGCACCGCAACCGGGTGCACGTTCACGCCGTCGGCGAGCTCCGGCACGGTCTTCACCATCGCGGTCAGCAACTGCTCCGCCGGGACTGTCCAGGCTCGGCTGCTGGCCGGCACCATCACCGATGATGCCGGGAACGCCGGGCCTGCCGCGAACGTCACCGCGGCCACCACCACGGCCGTGGACCCGGTGCTGGGACCACCGGTCGCATCGTGGACGTCTGCCTCCACGAGCCCCACCAACGGCACCACACAGACCTTCGGGCTGTCGTTCAATGAGCAGATCACCGGTCTCACCGCTTCGGACTTCACGAACGCCGGCACCGCCACCGGGTGCACGTTCTCGGTGACCGGCACCCAGCCCGGCACCTCGTTCACCGTGACGGCCACCGGCTGCGGAGAGGGAACCGTCCGCGCCCGGCTGGCGGCACAGTCGGTGAGCGACCTCAGCGGCACAGCCGGGCCCGGCGGTGGCGGGGCGGCAAACACCGTGGCCACGACGATCAGCGGCCTCGGCAGCGTGATGCACTCGGGACTGACCCCGAACGGTGCTTTTCTCTACGCGCCTGACAACAACTCCTCGGTGCGCGTCATCAACACCACGACCAACGCCACAGCCACGATCGCCGTCGGCACGACTCCGCGGTCAGTCGTAGTGTCGCCGGATGGCACAAGGGCATACGTGGCGAATTACTCATCAAACACGGTGTCGGTCATCAACACTTCGACAAACACCGTGGCCACGACGATCTCCGGGTTCTCCAGCCCGAACAGGGTCGTGATGTCACCCGACGGCACGAAGCTTTACGTCGCCAACTACGGCAACTCGACAGTCGCGGTCGTGGACACCGCCACCAACGCGATCACCACGAACATCTCCATCAGTGCAGCTCCCTGGTCGATCGTCATCAACCCAGCTGGCACTCGCCTGTACACCGGGAACGTGGGCAACGGCTCCGTCAGCGTGATCAACGCGAGCAACAACACTCTCGTCGGTTCGGTGAGCGTCGGCGTCAGCCCGCACGAGGTGACTGTCTCCTCAGCCGGTGACAGGGTGTTCGCCGCCAACTACTCGTCGGGTTCCGTGTCGGTCATCAGCACGTCGACCAACACCGTCACCGCGACAATCACCGGACTCGACAGCCCGATGGCACTGGCGACATCGGTCGACGACACCACGCTGTACGTCGGCCAGTACGGGTACTCGACCGTACGAATGGTCAACCTGGCGAACAACACCCTGGGCTCCACGATCAATGTCGGCACATACCCATGGACGATCACCCAGTCGGCAGGCGGCGACAAGATGTACGTCAACAACTTCTCAGGGTCCGTCACGGTGGTGAACGGGTCGGGGGCCGCCCCGTCGTCCACGGTCACCATCGACCGGACCGCCCCCACGGCGTCCTTCACGGCAACCCCGGGGGCGTCCATCTCCACGTCGGGCACTTACACGCTCACCGCCAACGAGACGATCACGGGCCTCGCGGCAGTGGACTTCGTCAATGCCGGCACGGCGACTGACTGCGCCTTCGCGCCCGCGTCCTCCTCCGGCACAGCCATCACTGTCACCGTCA
>CAYXRQ010000171.1:0-3971 GCA_964466765.1 uncultured Bifidobacterium sp.
ACCGGGTGGTGCTGCCAGGTCTTGAGATTCTGCGTCGAGGCCTGCCAGATCTCCCGCTCGAGCCCCGCGTCGCGGATCTCGTGGCGCACGATCTCGTCCGCGTGCTGGAGGGTGGCCACCTTGTCGGGGGTGACCTCGCCGATGATGCGCACGCCGAGGCCCGGCCCCGGGAAGGGCTGGCGCCAGACGATGTCGTCGCTGAGGCCGAGTTCGGTGCCGACCTTGCGCACCTCGTCCTTGAAGAGGTCGCGGAGCGGCTCGCAGAGCTCGAGTGTCATGTCGTCGGGGAGACCACCCACGTTGTGGTGGCTCTTGATGACGGCGGCGGTCCCGTCGGCACCGCCGCTCTCCACGATGTCGGGGTACAGGGTCCCCTGCACGAGGAACTTCGCGTCGGTCAGGCCGCCCGTGTGCTCCTCGAAGATGCGCACGAACAGCTCGCCGATCGCCTTGCGCTTTGCCTCCGGCTCGGTGACGCCGCGCAGCTTCTCGAAGAAACGCTCGCCGGCATCCACGTGGATCAACTCGATGCCCATGCTGCGCCGGAAGGTCTCCACCACCTGCTCGCTCTCGCCGCGGCGCATCAGCCCGGTGTCCACGTAGACACACGTCAACTGGTTGCCGACGGCGCGGTGGACGAGTGCTGCGGCAACCGACGAGTCGACCCCGCCCGACAGGCCGCAGATCGCCCGCTCGCCCCCGACCTGCGCACGGATGGCGGCCACCTGGTCCTCCACGATCGATGCCATGGTCCAGTCACCCCGGCAGCCCGCGACCTCGCGGAGGAACCGCCGCAGCAGTGCCTGGCCGCCGGCGGAGTGCACCACCTCGGGATGGTGCTGCACGCCGTAGATCCGGCGCGCATCGTCCTCGATGACCGCGTTCGGCGCATCCGGCGTGCCTGCCGTGACGCGGAAACCGTCGGGCACCTCGCTGACGAAGTCGAAGTGGCTCATCCACACGTCATGCGACGACGGGAGACCGTCGCCCAAGATGGACGAAGGCGCTCCGGTGCGCGAGAGCACCGCCCGGCCGTACTCCCCGCGCCCGCCGCGGGCAACGGTGCCGCCGAGTTGCTGGGCCACGAGCTGGCAGCCGTAGCAGATGCCGAGGATCGGGATGCCGAGCCCGTAGACGGCCGGGTCGAGAGCCGGGGCCCCCTCCACGTGGACGCTCTTGGGCCCGCCGGAGAGGATGATCGCGCGCGGCGCGCGGGCGGCCACCTCCGCGGCGGTGATGCGGTGGGGCACGATCTCGGAGTACACGGACTCCTCGCGGACACGACGGGCGATGAGCTGCGCGTACTGGGCGCCGAAGTCGACGACGAGAACTGTGTCGTGCGCTGCGTGGGGGCTCATGATTTGTCTCACCCTAGTGGGCGTGTGACGATGTGCCCGTGCCCCGATTCCTCCCCCGGACCGTCCCCGCTTTGTTTTTTGTCTGTGCGATGGCGCTGCCAGCGGGCACGGCCGGCGCGACCCAGGGACTGCGCGGCAACGACACGACGACCGACACCGTCGTCGACACAGTCGTCGACCCAGTGGCGGACAACGTCACCGACTCGACCGCGGTATGGCGCATCGAGAAGGACCCGTCGGAGTGCCTGGGCTTCCTCCCGAAGCCCGGCTGCGGCTACGAACCGACGGACGCGGGAGAACGGGGCGGCTCGCTCCAGATCACTCTCTTCCTCGTGATGATCGGCGCACTCGCCGTGATCGGCACCGTCATCGCGCGCAACATCGTCCGTCGTGACCGTGCACTGAACGCGACCGTCACTGACGGAACGACTGACGCGGGGTGACACCGAACTAGCGTTGCCCCGTGGGCGTTCTCTACATCCTCGTCAGCGGCGCCTGCTTCGGTCTGCTCCCATGGTTCGTCCGGATCGCGTACGGCCACGGTGCCGACCCGTTCGGCATGCTCGCCGCGCGATTCACCATGGCCGCCGTGATGCTCCTCGTCATCAGGGCGGTGCGCATGCGCGGGACCCCCCTGCCGCGCGGGCGCACGTTCGTGCACCTGCTCCTGCTCGGGGCTGTGGGGTACGCACCGCAGTCCACGTTCTTCTTCAACGGCGTGAAGCGCATCGACATCAGCCTGGCGACCGTGATCTTCTACACGTACCCGGTCTTCGTGGTGCTCGCCAGCTGGCTCGTGTTCAGGCACAGGCCCTCACGCGTGACCGTCGTGTGCCTCGCGGCTGCCGTGGCCGGTGCGGCGCTCACTGCCGGCCAGGTCGGGAGCGGGAGCACCACCGGCGTCCTTCTGATGCTCGGGGCCGCCGTCTGGTACACGGGCTACATCCTCGTGAGCACGAAGGTCGTCGCAGGGGTCGACGCGCTCACCTCCATCACGACGGTCATGCTCGGTGCCTCCGCCGCGCATCTCGTGATCCTCGTGGTCGACAGTTCGTCCCTCCCCTCCGACGCGAAGGGGTGGGCGGCCACCGCCGCCGCGGCGTTCTTCTCCACGGTCATCGCGATGGGCTTCTTCTTCGCCGGCATCAAGATCGTCGGGCCGGGTGCGGCTGCAGTCCTGAGCACCATCGAACCTGTGGTCTCCATCGTCGTCGGTGTCTCCGCGTTGGGGGAATCCCTCAACGCAGTGCGCGTGGCAGGCGCCCTCATGGTGCTGGTGAGCGTGACCGTGCTGGCCCGCCTGGCCGGCAGGCCCGCCTAACGGTGGTCGATGAAGTAGTTCTCGAGCGCCGCGAGCATGTCCACGTAGACGTGCTCGTTCATCTCCGCACGGGCTGACTCCCACCAGGAGATCCGCATCGCGAGGACCGTGAGGAACGCGAGGACCGCGGCGTCGGTCAGTGCCACGTGGCTGAGCTTGTAGATCTCGCCGAAACTCCCGCCGGGGTTCGTCTGCCAGAACCAGAGGAAGTTCGCACTGGCCTGCTGGTTCTGAAGGAACAGTGCGAACGGGCCGATTACCTGGGACAGCGCCAGCCATGTGAGGAGGATCGGCAGGAAGAGGGCACCCGCCCTCACGATGAGGAGGAGCCTGGGCGACTGGGTCCGGTACGGGAGCATCTGGTCAAGGTTCGCCCGGGCCCATTTCTGGGCGTTCTGCCCTGCCTCGAGGTCGTCGACGAACTGGCGGGAGGCGGCCCCCATGCGGTTCGTCTGCTTGGAGACCTTGAGCCACTTGCGCACCGCGGTGACGGCGGCCTGGTGGGTTGCACTGTCTGACATCGTTCTTCCTTACCTTGTGCAGTCTTCGCTGAGCTGGGGACCGCTGAACAACAGATAGACGACCATCATGTAGGAGCCGGCGCCACCGACCACCACGTTCTCCCCGTCCACCCGGGCCGCCCGCGCACCTGCCGTGCGCATCTCCACGCTCGTGAGGAGCGGCGACGACTTGCGGAGCGCGGGCAGGATGGACTTGGCGCGTCCGTCACCGTCGCCCGGGGACTCATTGGAGTTGAACCCGCCCATCACGATGACGAGACCCGGCTTGGCCTGCGCCGGCGTCCAGCCGCGCTTGGCGAGCTCCTGGTTGATGGCGGCATCGATTCGGGCCCCGTTCGACGCCGGGTTCGAGGGCACCTTCACGGGGAACTCGACACAGCTGAGCTGGAAGATCGGCGGCGCCGTGGTCTGCGTGGCGCTGCTAGACGGGGACGATGCCGTGATGACTGCAGAACCGAGACCCACGACCATGAGCGCCAGGAAGAGGTCGGCGTAGATCCAACCGGCACCGTCTTCTTGGTGTGGCCGCCTCCCTAGACCGAATCTCCTAGCCATTGGCACGCTTGCGGCGACGTGCGGTCGTGGGAATCACGAGCGCGAGCATAGTCGCGAGCACCAGCGGGAGGATGATGAGCCACTTGTTGAGTCCGGATTCCTTCACGTATGCACCGATGCGCAGACCCACACCGATCACCGACTTGCCGCCTGCGGCAGTTAGACCCGACAGGATCACACGGTGATCGCCGGGGTCGACCGACGACGGCACGGCGA
>CAYXRQ010000172.1:0-3968 GCA_964466765.1 uncultured Bifidobacterium sp.
TCCTTGTCGACCGTGCCGACGAGGCGACCCTGCATCATCACGCTGATGCGGTCGGCGAGGTCGAACACGTCGTGGATGTCGTGGCTGATGAGGAAGATCCCGATGCCCTCCGACTTCAGCTGGGTGATCAGCTCGCGGACCTGCTCGGTCTCGGCCGGGCCGAGGGCGGCCGTGGGCTCGTCCATGATGAGGATGCGAGCGTTGAAGTGCACGGCCCGCGCGATCGCCACTGACTGGCGCTGGCCACCCGAGAGCGAGCGCACCGGTGTGCTGAGGTTGCGGAAGCGCGGGTTCAGGCGCTTCATCACGTCGCGCGTGGCCGATGCCATGGCGGAGTCATCCAGCGCACCGGTGGGCGTGCGCAGCTCGCGGCCCAGGAAGAGGTTGCCGGCGGCATCGATGTTGTCCGCGAGCGCGAGACGCTGGTAGATCACCTCGATGCCGTGCGCGCGTGCGTCACGCGGGTTGGCGATCGTGACGGGACTGCCGTTCACGAGGATCTGGCCGGAGTCAGCCGGGTGGGCGCCCGCGATCGTGTGCATGAGGGTGGACTTGCCCGCCCCGTTGCCGCCGACGACCGCCATCACCTCGCCCGGGTGGAGCGCCATGGACACGCCGTCCACGGCGTGGAGACCCCCGAAGGAGACCTTGATGTCCCTCAGCTCGACGAGCGGGGTGCCGGCAGGTGCGTGTGTGTCGGTCATTGTGTCCTCCTGCGTCATTGGCGCCCGGTCTGGATGATGAGTGCCGCGAGCACCAGCCCGGTCACCAGCGACACCCCGACCGTGCGGCGGCGGCCCAGCCTGAGCGCCGCGTCGATGGCGACGGCGGTGACGAGGACGATGCCGACGACGATGTCCTGCGAGGGTGAGTCGATGCGCAGGAGGACCATGCCCGAGCGCAGCGACTGCATGATGACCGCGCCGAGCACCGCGCCGGTGATCGTGCCGATGCCGCCTGCGAACGAGGTTCCGCCGATGACTGCCGCGGCGATGACGTCGAGCTCGTTCTGCACGCCGAGGTTGGTGACGGCGGCGTTCAGGCGCGCGGTCTGGATGGCAGCACTCACCGCGCAGAGCACGCCCATCAGCACGAACGTCATCATGAGGGTCTTGCGCGTGTCGATGCCGCCGAGCTCTGCGGCCTCGGGGTTGCCGCCGATCGCGTAGACGTAGCGGCCGAAGCGGCGGCGGCGGGAGAGGTAGACCATGCCGATGGTGACGAAGATCAGGATGACCACCGGGTAGGCGACGCCCGTGGGCTGCTTCGTGATCGGTGACTCGTAGCCCACGGCGACGAGCGCGATGCCGGCGATGATGACCGCGCAGCCGAACACGGCGAGGCCGACATCAACGGAGAGCGGGCGCACGCCCAGGTCGTACTGCTGGCGCCGGCGGCGTGCCATGTAGATGGTGATGCAGGCACCGGCGCACCCGAGCACGCCGAGCACCCAGCTGCGCCACTCGCCGAGCGACCCGTCCGGGCCGCCCCCGACCAGCTGGAACGTGCTGTCGAGGGGCGAGAGCGTCTGGCCCTGCTCCCCCATCCGGAAGATGAGGCCGCGGAACACGAGGAAGCCGCCGAGCGTCACGATGAACGCGGGGACACCGCCGTAGGCAATGACATAACCCTGCACCGCGCCGATGAGGGCTCCGAGCGCGATGCCGACGGCGATGGCGACGATCCAGGTGTACCAACGGTCGAATCCGAGACCGAAGGTCTCGGGGATCCAGCGCGTCTGCACCATGGCCATCACGTATCCGAGGAGACCGAGGAGCGAGCCGACCGAGAGGTCGATGTTGCGGGAGACGATGATGAGGACCATCCCCGTGGCCATGATCGCGATCGACGCGCTCTGCACGGAGAGGTTCCAGAGGTTGCGGGAGGTGAGGAAGTCGCCGCCGGAGAGGAAGTGGAACGCCACCCAGATCACGGCGAGCGCGGCGATCATGCCCGCCAGCCGGGTGTCGATCTCGGTGGATGCCACGAGTGAGCGCCAGTCCCGGCGGCGCCCGTCCGGGGTTGCTGCCTGCTGTTGTGCGTGGGTGTCGGTCACGGCGGGTGCTCCCGTGGAGTCAGAGGTGGTTCGGGTGGGAAAGAGAACGTGCCCCCCGCCCCGAAGGGCGAGGGGCACGTCCGCGTCTCAGTGGTGACGGAGCCCGGTCACGGGCAGGCGGCCACGGATCCTGCTGTCACGCCCTGGCAGAGCGTCGCCTGGTCGGTCCAGCCGGCATCGACGACTGCGCTCAGGTTCTCCTGGGTGATCGGCAGCGGCGTCAGGAAGATCGAGGAGATCTCGTTGCCGCCGGGCGTGGTGAACGGTGCGGCACCGCTGATCGCGGTGGTGTCCGGGTTCGAGCACAGTGCGACGGCTGCCTCACCGGCTGCCTTGCCGAGCTCGCGGGCGTCCTTCCACACGGTCAGCGACTGGGTGCCGAGAGCAACGCGGTTCAGCGCTGCCTGCTCTGCGTCCTGGCCCGACACGGGGACCTTGCCTGCGAGGCCCTGGGCCTCGAGGGCGGCGATCACGCCACCGGCCATGCCGTCGTTCTCCGCGAGGACGGCGTCAACCTTGTTGCCCTCTGCGGTGAGCACCTGCTCCATCGTGGCCTGGGCCTTTGCGGGGTCCCAGTTGTCGGTGTAGGTCTCGCTGACGATCTCGATGTCGCCGGCCTTCACGGCCTCGCCGATGACCTCTTCCATGCCCTCACGGAGGAAGTCGGAGTTGGCGTCTGCCTTGTTGCCCTTGACGATGACGTAGCGGCCCTTCGGGACGCGCTTGAAGATCTCCTCGGCCTCGAGCTTGCCGACACCCTTGTTGTCGAACGTGATGTAGAGGGCCTTCGGGTCCTCGATCAGGCGGTCGTACGCCACCACCGGCACGCCGGCCTCGATGGCGCTCGCGACTGCGGGCTTGATGGCCTCGCCGTCCTGTGCGAGCACGATGAGTGCCTTGGCGCCCTGCGAGATGAGGTTCTCGAGGTTGGTTGCCTGGGTCTCAGCCGACGACTTCGCGTCGTTCGAGATGTAGGTGCCGCCGGCTGCCTCGATGGCTGCCTTGATGGCCGGCTCGTCCCACTTCGCCCAGCGCTCTTCCTGGTAGTTGTTCCACGACACACCGACCGTGCAGCCACCGCCGGCTGCCGCCGTGGTGTCAGAGCCGGAGTCGCTGTCAGACCCGCCGCACGCCGCAAGCACCAGCGCGCTCGCAGCCGCAAGTACGAGAATCTTCCTTGCCTTCATTGATTTGTTCTCCCTTGTGAGCTGCCTCTTTCGGCAGTGATGCGAGGGTAGCAGAAACTTCCAGCGCACTGCACAAAGCGAGCGGAGGCGGATTCAGTGCCGTATTGCTGCATCCCGCATCGTGCACCTGTGGCACACACCCGAGAATTTCCAGTTGATTTCCAGTCGACGGCCGCACGCCGTGCCGGTGTTGGAGCCGTCATGACGAGCCGTGTTGAATCGATGCATGACCGTTCGCTGGGGCATCGCAGGCACAGGGAGGATCGCGTCGGACTTCGTGCGTGACCTCGCCAACATCGAGGACGCGGCGGCTGTCGCTGTGGGCAGCCGCACCGCCGCCGGTGCCGCCGGGTTCGCGGAAACGCGGGGGATCGCGCGTGCGCACGGGTCCATGGAGGAACTGGCCGCGGACCCCGGGGTCGACATCGTCTACGTGGCGGGCATCCACCCGGTGCACCGGGACCACGCCGTGATGATGATGCGCGCCGGCAAGCACGTGCTGGTGGAGAAGCCGCTCGCGATGGACGCGGACGAGGTGCAGGAGATCCTCGCGGTCTCCGCCGAGACCGGGCAGTTCGTGATGGAGGCGATGTGGATGCGGTTCAACCCGCTCCATGCGGAACTGAAGCGTCGTCTCGACGCCGGCGAGTTCGGCAGGGTCGTGAGCATCGAGAGCGACTTTTCGTTCGAGGCGCCCCGCGACCCCTCCCACCGCCTGTTCGACC
>CAYXRQ010000173.1:0-3960 GCA_964466765.1 uncultured Bifidobacterium sp.
AGCCAACTGGCCTCGGCGGTGTCCAACGCGGGGGGTCTCGGGATCATCGAGACGTCCTCCGGGGAACTGGACGTGATCAAGGCAGAGATCGCAGCGATGCGCACGCTCACGGAGAAGCCCTTCGGCGTGAACATCGCCCAGGCCTTCGTGCGTGACCCGGCCATCGCCGACTTCGTCGTGGAGCAGGGTGTGAAGTTCGTGACGACGTCGGCCGGTGACCCGACGAAATACACCTCGAAACTGAAAGCGGCAGGCCTGACCGTCTTCCACGTCGTGCCGACGCTCGCGGCGGCGTTGAAGGCCGTGGAGGCCGGTGTGGACGGTCTCGTGGTGGAGGGCGGCGAGGGCGGCGGGTTCAAGAATCCCCGTGACGTCTCCACGATGGTGCTCGTGCCCCTGGTCGCCGAGCACGTGGACGTGCCGATCATCGCCGCCGGGGGGATCACGGACGGAGCGGGGATGGCCGCGGCACTCTCGTTGGGTGCCGGCGGCGTCCAGATGGGCACGCGCATGGTCGCGGCCGCCGAGTCCCCCGTTCACACCAACTGGAAGGACGCCATCGTCGGCGCGGCGGAGACGGACACCGTGTTCCTGAACCGCTTCGGCCGGCCGGGCCTGCGGGCGCTGCGCACGGAGAAGACGACCTTGCTGGAGCGCGAGGACCAGGTCGACCTCTCGGTGTTCGGACGTGCGACCGACCTCTACTTCGGCGGGGACATGGAGGCCTCCATCGCGCTCACCGGCCAGGTCGCGGGCCGCATCACCGACATCCGTCCCGTGAGGGACATCATCTGGGGGACCGTCAACGAGTACCGGTCCCGTCTGTCGGGCCTGCCCGCCTGAAGTCCGAGCCGAACCTGGCGGCCTGCGCGTCACCACGGCCCGCGAGGGCCTAGGGTGGACGGATGGACGACCAGGCACTGCTCACACAACTTGAGCCCGAGGTCGAGCGTCTCCTGAACCGCCACCTGGACTCCGCGGAAGACTGGTACCCGCACGAGCACGTGCCGTGGGACCGCGCGTCGCGCCTGGCGACCGACGGCTTCACACACGGGGAGTCCGCCCTGTCCCAGGGCGCCCGCAGCGCACTGCTCGTGAACCTGCTCACCGAGGACAACCTGCCCTGGTACACGCGCACCATCTCGCGCATGTTCGGCGGGAAGTCGGCATGGGGGGAGTGGGCACAGCGCTGGACCGCCGAGGAGGGCCGCCACGCGATCGTGATGCGCGACTACATCACCGTCAGCGGTCTCGTGGACCCGAAGGTGCTCGAGGACGGCCGAATGGCCCAGGTGAGCGGTGCCGTGGTGCCCGAGCCCGAGACTGCCGTGGACGGGATGTGCTACGTGGCGATCCAGGAGCTGGCCACCCGCATCTCGCACCGCAACACCGGGACCGTGCTCGACGACCCGGTCGGCTACGACGTGATGATGAAGCTGTCCTCCGACGAGAACCGTCACCACCTCTTCTACCGCGACCTCGTCACGGCCACGCTCCAGATCGACCCCTCGGCCGTGGTGGAGGCGCTGCACCGGCAGGTGACCAATTTCGAGATGCCCGGAGTCGGGATCCCCGGCTTTGCCGACCATGCCCGACACATCGCCGCCGCCGGCATCTACGACTTCGCCATCCACCACGAACGGATCATCGTGCCGCTCGTGTTCCGCCAGTGGGCCATCGACAAGGTCGAGGGGCTCTCTGCCAGTGCCGAGAAGGCGCGTGACGAGATGATGCACTTCATCGAGCGCGTCGGGCGCGTCGCACGACGCCAGATCGAGCGCCGTGAGGCCGCGGCCGCGGCCATGAACCCCGCCTGACGGGGGTCAGAGCGAGGGGAACTGCAGGCGCAGGTCGCGCTTCAGGATCTTCCCGGAGGCGTTGCGCGGGATCGTCTCGACGAAGCGCACGGCCACCGGCATCTTGAATCGGGCGAGCTTGCCGTCGCAGAACGAGAGCACGTCCTTCTCCTCGACCGCCGGGTCCTTTTTCACGATCACGGCGATGGGGGACTCGCCCCACTTCTCGGACGGCACCCCGATGACGGCGGCATCAGCCACGCCAGGACAGCCGAGGAGGAGGTTCTCGATCTCGGCCGGGTAGACGTTCTCGCCGCCGGAGATGATCATGTCCTTCAGGCGATCCTGGATGAAGATGAACCCCTCCTCGTCACGGATGCCCATGTCGCCGGAGTGGAACCAGCCGTCACGGATGGCCTCGGCCGTGGCGTCCGGCCGGTTCCAGTATCCCGTCATGATGTGGCCACCTCGGATGATGATCTCACCCGATTCGTTGTCGTCGCACTCGGTGCCATCGGGACGCACCACCATCACGTCCGTGTGGAAGAAGCTCTTGCCCGTGGAGCCGGCCTTGCGGATGGCGATGTCGGGGGTGGTGACACAGGCGGGTCCGCACGTCTCGGTCAGGCCGTACACCTGGTGGATCTCGATGCCCATCTCCATGTACTGGTTGATGAGCGTGACGGGCACGGGTGCAGCGCCGCTCAGGAACCAGCGGACGGTCCTCTTGTCGTGCTTCGACGGGTCGAAGGTGACACGCATCGCCTGGAGCATGGCGGGCACGAGAAGGGCGTTGTTGATCCTCTCCGAGGTCACGAGCTCCCAGGCCTTGGCCGGGTCGAAGGCCCTCATCAGCACCTGGGCGAGCCCGCGGTACGTGGTGACGATCGCCGGGGTCAGAGCCCCCACGTGGAAGAGAGGCATCGGGTTGAGGTAGCGGTCCCCGATGCAGAAGTCGGTGGTGGCATTCAGGGTGACGAGCGCATCCATCTGGGTGCTGTGGGTGTGCATGACGCCCTTGGGGAGTCCCGTGGTGCCGGAGGTGTACATGATGTAGAGGAGGTCGTCGTCACATGCGGTGACGGCCGGTTCGGTTGAGGGCTGGGGGTCGACGAGGCTGTCGAATCCCGCGGCGAATGCGGGGACGCTCCCCGGGGTGCCGACATGGATCCAGTGCACGATGTCGGTCTTGTCGCCCCGGGACTGGAGTTCCGTGGCGGAGGCAAGGAACTCCTCCCCGTAGAACAGGACTGTCGTCCCGGAGTCCTTCAGGATGAACTCGAGCTCGTCGGGGACCAGTCGCCAGTTCAGCGGGACCACGACGCCGCCCAGTTTGGCGATGGCAAAGAACGCCGTGATGAACTCGTGCGAGTTCATCATCAACAAGGCGACCCGGTCACCCTTCTTGACCCTGCCGGACAGGGCACTGGCGACCTGGTTCGTGCGGTCGTTCAGTTCTGCGTAGGTGAACCGGCGGCCGGCCGCCACGTCGTAGAGGGCCTCGAGGTCAGGGTTGATGTGGGCGCGCTTGGTGAGGATCTGGCCGATGTTGACTCGCATGGGCGCTCATTGTGGCACAGGACCGCACGGTCCCGGAATCGCAGCCCGGGCCGCCGCCGGGGCCCGCAGAGGGGCTCAGCCGCGCAGGTAGGTGACGCCGCCGTCCACGATGAGCGTGGACCCGAGGACATAATCGCCGGCCCGCGAGGCCAGGTACACAGCAGCACCGGCCATGTCCTCCGTGGTGCCGATCCGGCGTGCCGGGATTCCGTTGGAGAGGGCGTCCCCGTGGTCCCTGGCGGCCTTGTTCATCTCGGAGGCGAACGCCCCGGGTGCGATCGCGGTCATCACGATGTTGTCCTTGGCCAGGTGCAGGGCCATGCGCTTCGTCATGTGGATCAGGCCCGCCTTGCTGCCTGCATAGGAGTAGGTCTCCAGCATGTTCACGGAGATGCCGTCGATGGACGCGATGTTGATGACCTTCGCCAGGTGCCCGTCACGCGCGCCCGCCTTCAGCAGGGGAGTGAGCTCGCGGGTGAGGAAGAACGGCGCCTTCAGGTTGAGGTCGACGACCTTGTCCCAGCCGGACTCGGGGAACGTGTCCCATGACTCGCCCCACGCGGCGCCCGCGTTGTTGACGAGGATGTCGAGCGCCTGTTCCCGC
>CAYXRQ010000174.1:0-3909 GCA_964466765.1 uncultured Bifidobacterium sp.
CTACCGCGGCAAGCCCCACGTCGGCGGCCAGGGTGTGTACACCCGCCACCTCACAAAGGCCCTCGTCGACCTCGGGCACCACGTGGAGGTCTTCGGCGGGCAGCCCTATCCCGTCCTCGACGATCGCATCCCCATGCACAGGCTGCCGAGTCTCGACATCTGGAACGACCAGTACCCGGGCCGCCTGCCGGGGTACTGGGAGTGGAAGTCCTGGCCGGACGTGGTGGAGACCGCCGCCTTCCTGCGCGGGCAGTTCAGCGAGCCGCTCGCGTTCAGCAAGCGCGCGTACCGCGAGCTGCGCGGCCGCACCGCGGACTTCGACCTGGTCCACGACAACCAGTGCCTCGGATGGGACATCCTGAAGATCGAGAAGATCATCCCCACGATCGTCACCCTCCACCACCCCATCACCAAGGACCGCGAGCTGGAGATGAGCCACGCGAAGACCCGGCGCAAGCGCCGGTCACTCAAGCGCTGGTACTCCTTCGTCGAGATGCAGGGCAAGGTCGCGTCCCGCATGCCGCGCATCGTCGTCGTCAGCGAGAACAGCATCAAGGACATCCACGAGGACATGCACGTCCCGCTCGACCGCATGCGTCTCGTCCCGGTGGGCGTGGACCCCGACCTCTTCACGCCCCTGCCGCACGTGCAGCGCCAGCCCGGCAGGCTCATCACCACCGCGTCCGCCGACGTGGCACTGAAGGGCCTCAGCTACCTGCTCGAGGCGATGGCGAAGCTGCGCACCGAGCGCGACGTCCGCCTCACCATCATCGGCAAGCCGCGGCCCGGCCACAGCATGGACCTCATCGAATCGCTCGGTCTCAAGCCGCACATCGATTTCGTGTCCGGCGTGCCGGACGAGCGCATCGTTGAGCTGTACGCCGAGGCAGAACTCGCCGTGGTGCCCAGCCTGTACGAGGGTTTCAGCCTCCCCGCCATCGAGGCCATGGCCACGGGGACCTGCCTCGTCGCCACCGACGGCGGTGCGCTCCCCGAGGTCACCGGGACCGACGGCGAGACCGTGCTGCAGTGCCCCGCCGGGGATGCCGACGCGCTCGCCGCGGCCATCCGCCGCGGCCTGGAGGACGGCGCGCTCCGCGACCGCATCGGCGCGGCGGGACGGCAGCGGGTGGTCGAGCGCTGGAGCTGGCGCCACTGCGCCCAGCTGACCGTTGACCAGTACCGCGAGGTGCTCGCCATGCCGCACAACCAGAGGCGAAAGGCCCGCTGACGTGCTGACCATACGGTTCGACCGGCTCGGGCTTCGTCCCGGCGCGATGTTCCTCGACGCCGGCGCCGGCTTCGGGCGCCACGCCTTCGAGGCAGCACGTCAGGGTGCCACCGTGTTCGCGCTCGACTGGGCCCAGGAGGAGGTCGTCGGCACCCGCAACACGTTCGGTGCGATGATCGAGGCCCGCGAGATCCCCTCCGCCACGTACGGCGGCGCGCTCCGCGGTGACGCCACCCGCCTCCCCTTCGCGGATGCAACGTTCGACACCGTCGTCACGAGCGAGGTGCTCGAGCACATCCAGGACGACGTCACCGCCATCAAGGAGCTACACCGCGTGCTCAAGCCGGGCGGCACGCTCGGCGTCACGGTGCCGACGTGGTGGCCCGAGAAGATCAACTGGATGCTCTCGGACGAGTACCACGCACCGAAGAGCCCGGGCGGCCACGTGCGCATCTACAGCGCCACGGAACTGAAGGCGAAACTGCGCGCGGCGGGTCTCGACGTGTTCGCGTCCCACCATGCCCACGCGCTGCACTCCCCGTACTGGTGGCTGAAATGCGCAGTGGGACCCTCGCGCAACGACCACCCGCTGGTGACGCGTTACCGCCGCTTCCTGGAGTGGGACATCATGACCGCGCCGCGCAGCACCCGCGTCGCCGAGCGCGTCCTCAGCCCCGTGCTCGGGAAGAGCCTCATCGTGTACTCGCGGAAGGCTGCCTGATGGACACCCGCAACCGCCCGCACCTGCCCGGCATCCTCTCCACCGCCGACCTCCACCGCACCGCGGACTCGATCGAGTCGCTGCAGCTCACGAACGGCATGATCCCGTGGTTCCCCGGCGGGCACTGCGACCCGTGGAACCACGTGGAGACTGCGATCGCGCTCGACATCATGGGCCGCCACGACGCCGCACTCGCCGCCTACCACTGGCTCGCGAACAACCAGCACGCAGATGGCTCGTGGTTCAACTACTACATGCCCGATGCCACCATCGAGGACGCCAAGCTCGACACCAACGTCACGGCGTACGTCGCTGCCGGCGTGTGGGCGCACTGGCTGTGCACCCGGGACACCGCCGCGGTCGGCGCGCTGTGGCCGACGGTCCGCGCGGCCCTGGGTTTCGTGATGGACATGCGCCGCCCGGACGGCATGGTCCTGTGGGCCCGCGAGGTCGACTCCATGCCGTGGGACTACGCGCTGCTGACCGGTTCGTCATCCATCCGCCACGCACTGCACTGCGGCGCCGCCATCGCGGACCTCGTGGGAGAGCCGCACCCGGAGTGGACTGCCGCGGCCGACGTGATCGACCGTGCGATCAACTCGGACCTCGGCCTGTTCGAGCCGAAGGAACGCTGGGCGATGGACTGGTACTACCCCGTGATGACGGGTGCGATGACTGGCATGCGCGCCAAGGCGCGCCTGGCGGAGGGCTGGGACACGTTCGTGCTCGAGGACCGCGGCGTGCGGTGCGTCAGCGACGAGCAGTGGGTCACCGCCGCGGAGACCAGCGAGTGCGCAATCGCCCATGTCGCTGCAGGCGACCGCGAGACCGCCAAGGAACTTCTGCTGTGGACCATGCCGCACCGACGCGATGACGGTGCCTACTGGACCGGCATCGTCTACCCGGTCGACCCCGACAAGACCATGGTGCACTTCCCCGCCGACGAGCACTCGGCGTACACGGCGGCCGCGATCATCATGGCGGCGGACGCGATCAGCGGCGGGTCGCCGGCGTCACGTCTGTTCACGGTGCCGATGGCGCGCCGCAACGCGCACATGCAGGTCGCCCCGCTCTAACCGCGGGTTCAACGGACGCGGCGCAGGACCCGGAGCGAACCCTCCGCACTGACGTCCTCGAACATTCCGCTCTCCTTCGCCGGCAGATAGATGTTCTCGTACGGCGGCCTGCCGCCGTCTGCCGGGTCCGGGAACACGTCGTGGATCGCGAGGATGCCGCCCACGGCGACGTGCGGCGTCCACAGCTGGTAGTCGAGCGTGGCGGGCTCCACCCCGTGGCCACCGTCGATGAAGAGGAACGCGAGCGGCGTGCCCCAGTTGCGCGCGACTGCCGGGGAGTCGCCCACCACGGTGACGACCTCGGCAGTGAGGCCCGCGTCGATGATGGTCGCGCGAAAGAACGGGAGCGTGTCCATGCGACCCGTGCGCTGGTCCACGAGGGTCTCGTCGTGCCATTCCCACCCGGGCTGGTTCTCCTCGCTGCCGCAGTGGTGGTCGACAGCGAACAGGACCCGTCCCGTGGCCCTGGCCGCGCCGCCGAGCCACACCGTGGAACGCCCGCAATACGAACCGACCTCGACGAACGGTGCGCCGGGCACGGAGTCCGCGCCGAGCATCGCGGCGTCGTGGAGAGCGTCACCCTCGACCTCGGGCATGAACCCCCGTGCGGCGAGCGCGTGCACGCGCAATGACGCTTGTAGGGGCGGATAACGCACGTTTCGACCCTACTATGACCCCGTGAGCTCAGCCCTCGACGACCTCATCCAGTTGCTCGACCTCGAACCGATCGAGGTGAATCTCTTCCGCGGTTTCTCGCCGGACGAGAACCGCGTGCGCGTCTTCGGGGGGCAGGTCGCGGGCCAGTCGCTGGTGGCCGCGTCACGCACCGTTGACGAGCACGAACGGTTCGTCCACTCGCTCCACGCGTACTTCCTGCGCCC
>CAYXRQ010000175.1:0-3884 GCA_964466765.1 uncultured Bifidobacterium sp.
CGACGGCTCTACGGTGGGACGGACGGCGGCCTCGTTCCGCCACAACGACTACAAGGCACAGGTGCGCACGTGAACACCAGGAACATCTTCGACCTCACCGGGAAGACGGCGATCATCACCGGCGGGAGCCGCGGGCTCGGCCAGCAGATGGCCCTCGCGTTCGCCGACCACGGTGCGAACGTCGTCATCGCCAGCCGAAAGCTCGAGAACTGCGAGGAGGCAGCAGAGCAGGTCCGCTCGCGCGGGGTGCGGGCACTCGCCGTCGCGTACCACGCTGCCTCGTGGGACGACGCCGGCAGGCTCGCCGCCGAGTCCATCGCGGAGTTCGGGAACATCGACATCCTCGTCAACAACGCCGGGATGTCTCCGCTCTATCCGTCGCTCGCGGCGGTCACCGAGGATCTCTACGACAAGGTGATGGGCGTGAACCTGAAGGGCCCGTTCCGTCTGTCCGCACTGATCGGCACCCACATGGTGGAGTCGGGCAGGAAGGGCTCGATCATCAACGTGTCGTCGATCGCGTCCCGGCGGCCGTCCGGCAACGAGGTGATCTACGGCGCGGCGAAGTCGGGCATCAACACCCTCACCGTGGGCCTGGCGAACGCGTTCGGGCCGAACGTGCGGGTGAACTGCATCGTGCCCGGGCCGTTCCTGACCGACATCTCGAAGGCCTGGGACATGGAGATGTTCACGAAGCGCGCCCAGACCGCGTACGCACTGCAGCGCGGCGGCGAGCCGGAGGAGATCATCGGCGCCGCGCTCTACTTCGCGAGCGACGCCAGCAGCTACACCACGGGAGCGCTGCTGAACATCGACGGCGGCCCGCGCTAGAGCAACTTGTCACGGAAGAACTGCAGCACCCGCTGCACGCTCTCCTCGTCGCGCTGCTCCGTGAGCACGCTGTGGTCGTTCGGCTTCGACGACGGGAGCTCGACCGCGATGAAGGAATCACCCAGCAAGGTGCGCAGCGAGGCGAAACGGTCACCGACGAGCTTGTCCCCGGTGAATCGCAGCCCGAGCACCTCGCACCCTTCCGCGGCGCGCTGTGCGATGACCGCGGCGTCGTCCGGGGAGAGGTTGAGGTCGGACGCGCGCCTCTTGCCCACCGGGAACGGCAACGACGGCTGCGACAGGACCGGGGCCACCATGATGTCGTCGACCATCATGCCCAGCGCGAACCCGCCGCTGAAGCACATGCCGACCGCGCCGACGCCCTTGCCGCCGGCACGCCCGTGCATGTCGCGCGCGAGCGCCCGCAGCCAGGCGATGACCGGCGAGGTGCGGTTCGTGGCGAGCGAGACGAACTCCCGCGCCACGCACACCTTCAACAGGGACCGCACCGCATAGCCGTTGCTCATCTCCTGCCCGGGCGTGCCGACGAGACTCGGCATGGCCACGGTGAAGCCGCACTCCACGACCTCCTCGGCGAACCGCTGCACCTTCGGGGTGATGCCCGGCACCTCGTGCACCACGATGACCGCGGGGCCGGTGCCCCTCGTCCACACCTCCCGCTCCAGGCCGGCAGCCTCGAACGTTGTCCTCGTCCATCCCGCGAGTGCAGTGTCCATGTCTCAGATCTCCTTCAGTGCCGCCAGGGCAGATTCTGCCAGTAGTTCGGTGCCGGCCTTCATGGACGACGCGTCGAAGTCCTGGTTGCCCATGGCGCCCTTCATGTAGCGGGCGTACACGCCCTCGCTGATGACGGCCAGCCTGAAACTGGAGAACGCCACGTAGTAGCCGATGTCGGACACGTCGCGGCCCGTGCGCGCGGCGTAGCGGTCCACGAGGTGGCGGTAACCGGGGAACCCGGGCAGGCCGGAGGGGTCATTCGCACGGCGCACCGGCTGGCCCGGCTCGTTCCAGTACACACCGATGTACCCGAGGTCGGCGAGGGGGTCGCCGAGCGTGCACAGTTCCCAGTCGAGGACCGCGGTGACCCTGCCGTGCGCGACGTCGGTGAGGACGTTGCCGAAGCGGTAGTCGCCGTGGGCGATGGACACGCCTCGCTGCACGGGGATCCGGGCGGCCAGCAGGCGTGCGACCTCCTCGATGGCCGGGAGCTCGCGTGTCTTCGAGTTCTCCCACTGTGTGGTCCACCGCTTCACCTGCCGCTCCACGTAGCCGTCGCGCTTGGCAAGATCCCCCAAGCCCACTTCGTCGACGTCGACTGCGTGGAGGTCGGCCAGTACGTCCACCAGGTGGTCGGTTGCCGTCGCGCGCAGTGCCTCCGGGAGCTTCTCGCCGCGCTCCTGGCTGTCGAGGACGACACCCTCCACGAACGACATCACGTAGAACGGCGCGCCGTTCACCGAGTCGTCGGTGCACAGGCCGAGACACCGCGGGACCGGCACGCCTGTGCGCCCGACCGCGCTGATGATGCGGTGCTCCCGTGCCATGTCGTGGGCCGTGGCGAGGACATGCCCCAGCGGCGGCCGGCGCAGGACCATTTGCAGGCCGTCGGCTGCGGTGACCCTGTACGTGAGGTTGCTGCGTCCGCCCGCGATCAACTCGTACGAGTACGGCCCGGCCGCACCCTCGATGTTGGCGTCGAGCCATGCCCCGACCCTGGCCTCGTCGATCCCCTGCATGGCGACCGACCGTAATTCAGGTCAGCCCGGCCGGACGACGCCGACCACCTTCCACCAGCGGATCGGGGACACCTTGACGACGTCACCGTACTGCGGGGCGTGCACCATGGTGCCCCCGCCCAGGTAGATGCCGACGTGGTGGATGGGCGAGCCGGTGAAGATCAGGTCGCCCGGCATCGCCATGGACTTCGGGATCTTCGGGAGTGCGTTGTACTGGGCGCGGGAGTTCCTCGGCAGGCCCACACCGGCCTTGCTCCATGCGTACGTGGTGAGACCGGAACAGTCGAACGCGACACCCGGCTTGCTCATGGCGTACCGGTACTTGACGCCCAGCTGCTTGAGCGCGGCGTTGATGGCGATCTGGCTGCGGGCCGACACTTTCGGGAGGTTGCGGTACCGGGCCTGGGTGCTCGAGTACCTGCCCTGGAGCGCCTGGGTCTCGCGCTCGGAGCGCGCCCTGTCGGCCTCCTCACGCCGCTGGCGCTCCTCGCGCAGCAGATCCACGAGGTCACCCTTCACGCTCGCCTGCAAGTCCTCGTACTGGCGCATCATCTCCTCGGTCGCCCCCTGGCGAGCGAGCACGTACTCGGCCACCGACTCGGCCTTCTTCTTCTTCTTCTCGAGGACCTCGCGCTTCTTGGTGAGTTCCGTGGCGACCGCGTCGAGCGAGTCGGTCGTGAGGGCGCCCTGGTTCAGGGCGATGGAGGTGAACTGCTGGCGCTGGAGCGTGTCCTGCAGCCCGCCCGTGGACGCGAGAAGTGTGCCGAGGGTGCTCCCGCGGCCCCCGTTCATGAACTGGGTGACGGCAGAGAGGTAGAGGGTGCCCCGCATCTGGGCGATCTGGGCCTCGGCCGCCCCGACGTCTGCGGTGGCCTGCTCGATCTCGTTCGCCAGTTCGCCCTGCTCGGCAAGTGCCTCGGAGTAGTCCTCCCCCAGGCCGTTCATCCGCTCGGCGAGGGCATCCAGCTGGTCGGCGATCGCCGCTGCCTGGCGCCTCTTCTCGTCGATCGAGTCCGCCCTGGCGGGGCCGGTGACCGGGCCGAGCACGGTGGTGAGCACCGTTGCGGCTGCCATGGCGAACCGGAACGGTCCGCGTCGGGGTCGACGGGTCGGCTTCATGACCCGCACGAGGGTAGTTCGGTACTCCTCAGGTCGGTCGGCGGGGGCCCGATTTCACGCTCTCACAAGGGTTTGCGCGCCGATCAGGGGCCACGGAGGCCACCGGATGCAGGTCCCGGGTCACTCCCACTCGATCGTGCCCGGCGGCTTCGACGTGATGTCGTACACCACCCGGTT
>CAYXRQ010000176.1:0-3862 GCA_964466765.1 uncultured Bifidobacterium sp.
AGCGCACGCTCTCCTGCAGCAGCCGGTGCGTGCCGATGACGCAGTCGATCTCCCCGGTCGCGAGGCCCGCGATCACCTTCCTCGCCTCGGACGCGGTGAGGAAGCGGGAGAGCACCTCGACCCGCACGGGGTAGCCGGCGAAGCGCTCCGAGAACGTGTTGCCGTGCTGGGTGGCCAGCAGCGTGGTGGGCACCAGCACGGCGACCTGCTTGCCCGCCTGCACGGCCTTGAACGCGGCGCGCACGGCGACCTCCGTCTTGCCGAACCCGACGTCGCCGCACAGCAGGCGGTCCATCGGCACGCCGTTCTCCATGTCCTCCTTCACCGACTGGATGGCGGTCAGCTGGTCGGGGGTCTCCACGAAGGGGAACGCCTGTTCCATCTCGTTCTGCCACGGGGTGTCGGGCCGGAACGCGTGCCCCCTCGCGTTCACGCGCTTCTGGGACAGCACCACCAGCTCCTGGGCGACCTCGCGCACGGCGGAGCGCACGCGCGACTTCGTGCGCGCGAAGTCGGCCCCGCCCATCCTGTTCAGCGCGGGCGTCTCGCCGCCCACGTACTGGCGGATGACGCCGATCTGCTCCGTCGGCACGTAGAGCCTGTCGTTGCCCTTGTACGCGATGAGCAGGTAGTCGCGCTCCACGCCGCCGATGGACCGCTTGGTCATGCCCTCGTAGCGGCCGACGCCGTGGTGCGCGTGCACCACGTACCCGCCCGGCTGCAGGTCCTCGAAGACGGTGCCCGACGAGCGCGAGCGGGTGGTGCGCCTACGTCGCGTGCGGCGGCGGCCGCTGAGGTCCGACTCCGTGATGACGGCGATGCGCGTCGCCGGAAGGGAGAAACCGCTGGTGAGGGGCGCGTGCACCACCCACGCGCCGGGGTCCGACAGGTCGGACGACCCCGTGGCGCGGCCGAACTGCAGGCCGTTGTCCGCCATCAGCGACGCCAGCCTGTCGACCGACTCCGCCGTGGACGCCGCCACGACGACTCGCCACTTGTCGGAGATCAACTCGCCGAGCCGGCGCATCACGGGCGCGGGGTCGTGGATCACGGGCCCCCAGCCCGACGCCTGCACCAGGCTTGCACCAGGTGCATCGGGTGCCGAGACGATGTTCAGGGTCGGCGCGCGCAGTCCGCCGGCCAGCAGCCGCTCGGGTTCCACGTGCAGGCGCGGGAACGCGACGTCGGCGTCGCGCGCCCAGGATGACGCGAGCGCGCGCGCGAGATCGTCCTCCTCCGCGAGCAGGTCGCGCGCACGGTCCACCATGCGGCGCGGCTCGACCAGCACCACGAGTGCGTCCGGGCCGACGAGGTCAGTGAGCAGCCTGTCCTCCTCGGAGAGCCACGGCATCCAGCTCTCCATGCCGTCGAAGACCTGTCCCTCTGCGAGTCGCTCCCAGTGCTCGCGGCCCCACGGTTCCGTCGACACGAGGCCCCGCGCCTTCTCCTGCATCGCGCCGTCGTAGACGAGCTCGCGTGCCGGGAAGATGCGCACCGTCTCGATGTCGGTGGTGCTGCGCTGCTCGGCCACCGCGAACCTGGTGAGCCTGTCCACGTCGTCGCCCCACAGGTCGATGCGCACCGGCTCGTCGTCGGTGCTGGGGAACACGTCGATGATCGCGCCGCGCCTCGCGAACTCGCCGCGGTGCTCGACGGTGTTCTCCCGCCGGTACCCGAACCGCACGAGCCCGGCGCAGAACAGGTCGGGGTCGATGCGCCCGCCCTTGGTGACCGTGAGCGGGTCGATGGTCTCCGCGCCGGGGGCGAGCTTCTGCAGGAGCGCACGGGTGCCCGCCACGACGACGCGGGGCCGCTCGCCGTCGGTGCGCAGGCGCCACAGCACCCGCATCCGCTCGCCCATGGTGTGCACCGCCGGGCTCACGCGCTCGAACGGCAGCGTCTCCCACGCGGGGAACACCGCGACATCCGCCGGGTCGAGGAACGCGGACAGGTCGTCGGCGACCTGCTGGGCCATTGTCCCCGTGGGCACCGCGACCACCAGGGGCGACCTGGTGGTCGCGTGGGTGAGCGCGGCCAGGATGACCGGTCTCGCCGTCTCGGGGACCGCGAGAAAGGCGTCGCTGCGGCCGAGGACCTCCTGCAGGCCGGGCTCCGTGCGGGCGAGCGCGGCGAGGTCCGCGAGTGCGTGCGGCATGGTCACTTGCCGTTGAACTCTGTCATCGCCGCGAGCGCGCCGTGCGCGATGACGGCCTCCACCGCGTCGGCCGCGACAGCGATGTTCACGTCCATCGCCTTGCGGGCGGCAGCGGACATGGGCGACAGCACGTGGTCGGCACCCTGCTCCTTCGAGCGCGGCTTGCCGACGCCGATGCGCACCCGCACGAAGTCGGCGGTCTTCAGGTGCTGGTGGATGCTGCGCAGCCCGTTGTGGCCCGCCAGCCCGCCGCCGACCTTGACGCGCACGGAGCCCGGCTCGAGATCCAGCTCGTCGTGCACGATGACGAGACGCGACATGTCGTCCAGGCGGAAGCGGCGCACGAGCGCCGACACCGCGGCACCGGACTCGTTCATGTAGGTGACCGGCACGGCGAGCACCGTGGGCGCGCCGGAGACGCGCGTCTCGGCCACGAGTGCGCGGTCCTTGCCGGACTTCAGGCTGGAAGAAGTGCGCGACGCGAGCAGCTCCACCGCGAGCTGGCCCACGTTGTGCAGGGTGTTCGCGTACTGCTTGCCCGGGTTGCCGAGTCCGATGACGACGAAACGCGAGGCGTCAGCGGGGGAGTTCTGTCGGCGCAGCATGGGAGAACCTTACGGAGCGGACGTGTGCGGGGCGCGGTGCGGCGGCCGTGCAGCCGCGGCGGTTCACTCCGCCGCGGGGGCGGCTGCACCGTCTGCGGGTGCGGCCTCGGCGCCGGCGGCCGACTCGACCGATGCACGCGACATGAGCACGGTCACGACGGGCATGTCGGCATCGCCGGTGGCGGTGACGCCGGCAGGAAGCTTGATGTCGCCGAGACGGATGACGGTCTCGGTGGTCATCTCCGAGATGTCGATGAGGACCTCGTTCGGGATGTTCGCGGGGGTGGTGCGCACCTCGATGGTGTCGACAGCGGGGTCCACCAGGCCGCCGGCCGAGAGGACGGCCTTGGCGTTGCCCGTGAGGTGCACCGGCACGTTGACGGTGATCTCCTCGTTGAGGTTGACCTGGATGAAGTCCACGTGGCTGACGGTGCGGCGCACGGGGTGACGCTGCATGTCCTTGATGACTGCGTTGAAGGTGCTGCCGTCCACGCTCAGGGCGAGCACGGTGTTGGTGCCGGCGGGGCCGGAGAGTGCGACGCGCAGGTCACGGCGCGCGACGGACAGCGACACGGGGGCCATGCCGTGGCCGTAGAGGACGCCCGGGATGCGGTCCTGGGCACGGAGACGACGGGAGTTGGCGCTGCCGGTGGCGCGGCCAGCTACTGCGGAGAGAGTTGCTGTATTGGACACGGCTGGCGAGTCTACGGTCGGTCCGGGCCCGATTCCACCGCTGCGCGACGCGGCTCTGGCCCCGTGAAGGGCGTCCCGGGACGGCCCAGAGCCCCCTCAGGACTGGTTTTCGCCGTCGAACAGTTCCGAGACGCTGGTCTCGTCGAACACCGCGGCCAGGGCGTCGGCGATGATCTTGGCGACCGACAGCACCTCCACCTTGGGGAACTTCTTGTTCTCGGGCAGGGGCAGGGTGTTCGTGAGGACGACCCTGTCGATCGGGGAGTTCTGCAGGCGGTCCACGGCGGGCCCGGAGAGGACGCCATGTGTTGCCATGGCCCAGACCTCCTTGGCCCCGCGCTCGAGCAGCAGCTCCGCGGCGGACACGATGGTGCCGCCCGTGTCGATCATGTCGTCGGTGAGGATGCAC
>CAYXRQ010000177.1:0-3860 GCA_964466765.1 uncultured Bifidobacterium sp.
TTCGGGTGCTGGCGCCTCACGGGGACGGACGACGAGACGTCGGCGACCGTGAACGCTGCGGTGGACCTCGGGATGAACCTGATCGACACAGCGGACGTCTACGGCCTCGACTGGGGCGGCACGGCATTCGGGTCCTGCGAGGAGGCCCTCGGCCGCCTGTTCGCACGGCAGCCGGGACTGCGCGACAGGGTCGTGCTCGCCACGAAGGGCGGGATCATCCCGGGCCAGCCCTACGACTCCAGCCGCGACTACATCATCGCGGCGTGCGAGGCGTCGCTGCGCCGCCTGAACACCGACCATGTCGACCTGTACCAGATCCACCGGCCGGATGTGTTCACGCACCCCGACGAGGTGTTCGCCGCGTTCTCCTCGCTGCGCGGGCGCGGCCTGGTGGGAGAGGTCGGCGTGTCGAACCACACTGTGTCGCAGACGCAGCTGCTCGAGGCACGGCTCTCGTTCAACCTTGCCTCCGTGCAGCCCGAGTTCTCCGTGGCCCACCTGGACCCGATGCGCGACGGCACCCTCGACCACTGCATGAAAAAGTCGCTCGTGCCGCTCGCGTGGAGCCCGCTCGCCGGCGGACGCGTGGCCACGGGCGAGGGGGTCCGCCCGGCCCTCGTGGAGGTGCTCGACGAACTCGCCGCGCGCGAGGAAGTCACGAGGTCAGCCGTGGCCGTCGCCTTCGTGCTCGCCCACCCGTCGCGGCCGGTCGCAATCCTCGGCACGCAGAACCTGGGACGGCTCGCGGAGCTCGCGCGGGCCGTCTCCGTGCGCCTCACCCGCACCGACCTCTACCACATCGTGGAGGCGAGCGACGGGGTCCCCCTCCCGTGAGCGGCTCCGTTGAGGTCAGCTGGTTCGGCGCGCTCTGCGACGACGACTACGAGCAGCTCGGCGTCGTCCGCGACGACCTCCTGAGCAGCTGGGACCACTGCGGCCGCCTCGTGCGCCGCGTCGACGAGCTGGGGTTCGACAACGTGCTCCTCCCCTCCGGGTACGCGCTCGGGATCGACACCGTCGCTTTCGCGGCTGCCGTCGCCCCGCAGGTGAGGAACTGCAGGCTGCTCGTGGCGGTCCGTGCGGGCGAGACATGGGTGCCCCAGCTCGCGCGACAGCTCGCCACGCTCGACTCGATCCTCGGCGGCCGCCTGACGGTGAACATCATCTCGTCGGAGATGCCCGGCGAGACGCTGGATGCGCCGGCGCGCTACCGGCGCACGAAGGAGACGATGGACGCGCTGCGCACGCTCCTCGACGGCCGGCGTCTCGACATCTCGGGCGAGTTCCTGGACATCCACCTCGACCCGCCGCGCATCACGAGGGGCGGCACCTGCCCGCCGTTCTACTTCGGCGGCCTCAGCGACGAGGCGCGAGATGCCGCCGCCCACGGCGCGGACGTGTACCTGATGTGGCCCGACACCACGGAGGAACTGCGGCGCACGATGGACGACGTGGGGACGAGGGCCGCAACGCTGGGGCGCACCGTCCGGTTCGGCTACCGCGTGCACGTGGTGGTGCGCGACACCACGCAGGAGGCCCGCGAGGCCGCCGGTCACCTCATCAGCGCGGTCGACGAGGAGACGGGCAACGCGATCCGCGCCCGGTCCCTCGACAGCCAGAGCACCGGGGTGAGGCGACAGGCAGAACTGCGCGGATCGGCGGCCGGTGACGGGTTTGTGGAGCCCGCGCTGTGGACGGGCATCGGCCGCGCGCGCAGCGGGTGTGGTGCCGCGGTGGTGGGCAGCCCGGCCGAGGTGCTGGACAAGCTGATGTCCTACCGCGAGCTCGGCATGGAGGCATTCATCCTCTCGGGGTACCCGCACATCGACGAGGCCGAGCGCTTCGCCCGCCTGGTGCTGCCGCACATCCCCCACGGGCCGCTCGCCTAGCCGACGGACTTACTACTGTCGGTCCGTGGCCGAAGTGGTTGACCTGGGGGACGGGCGGGGCCGGGTCGTGCTTCTTGTCGTCGCCCACGCAGACGACCCGACGCTCTTCCTCGGCGGCACGGTCGCGCGCTGGGCAGACGACGGATGGCGCGTCGTGGTCGTGCGCGCCACGGATGACCGCTGGGACTCCTGGGGGGTCGACGAGCCCACGACCATCACCCGGAACAAGCAGGAGTTCGACCAGGCGATGGCGATCCTCGGTGTCGCCCAGGTCGTCGAGCTGGGATGGCCCACTGACACGCTCGGGGACGCGAGCGAGGTGACCATCCGCGAGCAGGTCATCCGCCAGATCCGGACGCACCGCCCGCACAGTCTCGTCACCTTCGATCCGTACGGCAGGTTCGCCGAGGACAACGAGGACCACAAGATGATCGGCCGTGCCGTCGACGAGGCGTTCTGGACGAGCCAGTTCGACAAGCACCACCCCGAGCACGTTGACGAGGGACTGGAGCCGCACGGCTGCTTCGAGAGGTGGTACTTCGGCCGTGCGGTCGGCGAGACGACCCACGTTGTCGACATCTCCTCCACCCTCGAGAGGAAGGTGCAGGCCGCGTGCGCGCACAGCACCATGATGACGAACTACGCCCATCAACTGCGCCTGCAGGCCTCGACGGGCGGTTTTTCCGTGGAACTCCTCGACAAGGTGCTCGAGACGGGCGATGTGCGCCCGCTGATGGAGCCACTGGTGCGCGCCGGGTCGCGGCGCACCGGCGAACGACACGGCCTCGACGCGGCCGAGGAGTTCCGGATCGTGCGCTTCGGGGGCCTGGAGGCGTGGCTCGAGCGCTTCGGCACCCCGCAGGGCAGCTGAGTCTCAGCCGGCCGAGTCGTAGGCAGCGCGCACGACGGCCAGGGCCGTGCGCCCGGCAGCGAGCGAGCCGAGCGGCTCGCGCCCCGTCCTGCAGGCATCCACGAAATCTTCGACCTGACGCGCGTACATCCCGACGCTGCAGTGCTGGTAGTCGGCCCCGTACGCGGCGAAATCGGGCCAGATCTGCCCGCTGCCGGCAGTCCCGAACACCTTGGTGTCCGCCTCGAGACCGCCGAGCACCGGTTGCCACCACCCGAACTCGATGACGCTCCGGACCCCGTTGTCCCAGTCGATGATGACGACGCCGTCGTCGTCGACGGCGACGTTGCTGAACACGCCCCGCCCGATGCTCGCCTGCACCCTCACGGGCTCGGGATCGCCCAACAGGAACCTTGCCGTGTCGATGGCATGGATGCCCATGTCGATCAATGCGCCGCCACCTGCCAGGACCGGGTCGACGAACCACCCGGAGGGCCCCCAGCCGGCGTGCACGCCCCAGCCGTGGGTGCGCACCACCCGCCCGAGGTCCCCCGTTGCGATGCGGTCGCGGAACGCGATCACTTCTTCGCGGTGACGCCACATGTGCCCGACCCCGACCGTCACTCCCGCATCCCTCGCGCGCATGCCGAGCTCGTCGCACTCTGCGAGGGTCACCGTGACTGGCTTCTCCACCAGCACGTGGACGCCCGCACCGACGGCAGCGAGAGCATCGTCGATGTGGCGCGAGTTGGGACTGCACACCACCAGAGCATCGGGCCGCGCACGGTCCAGCATCTCGGTCACCCCGCGCACGGAGACATCGATGTGCCGTGCGGCGGCGAAAGCATCACGGCGCCCGTCGTCCGGGCCCGACACCCCGACGACCTCGTGCCCCGCACGACCGATGGCATCCGCGTGCATGGCCGCGGCCCATCCGTACCCAGACAGAGCGAACCTCATGCGCGCCCTCCCTGCCGGGGAAGGCCACTCACGAAGTCCCAGGCGCCATCGACGGAATCACGGTCGAGATCTGCCTCGTCGATGATGCTGTGGTCGAGTTCCTGCCTCCGCACGTAGTCCTTCAGTTCGGAGAACGTCCGGTCGAAATCCTCGCGGCTTAT
>CAYXRQ010000178.1:0-3847 GCA_964466765.1 uncultured Bifidobacterium sp.
CCCGACACGTGGCCTGCTGCGGAGCGGGCCGGGTCGTCCGTGGGCCGCAATGGTGGTCCCGATTTGGCGCGGTGTGACAGCGGGCACATACGATTCCCGGCAGGGGCGGGGGCGCCCCGCATCGAAGGGGGAGCGATGTCTGGTCCGGAGATCAGTTGGCGGCAACGCGGGGCCTGTCAGGGACTCGACCCGTCCATCTTCTTCCCCGAGTCCGAGGAGGACGCCGACGAGGCGAAGTCCATCTGCGCCGACTGCAGCGTGAGGATCGCGTGCCTGGAGCATGCGCTCGCGTCGCGGGAGAAGGACGGCGTGTGGGGCGGCACCACCGACAAGGAGCGCCGCCGCATCATCCGCCAGCGGCGCCGGCCGGCCTAACCCATTCGTCGTCCGCGCCGCCGCGCGGGGATACTTGAGCGATGGCGAACGACTCCTCATTCATGGGCTGGCCCGGGCTGCTCGCACGCCTGCTCGCCGGCGATGATGTCGGCGCCGCTGTCGCGGGGTCCGCGATCACCGAGATCCTCCGCGGTGACGCGACGCCGTCCCAGATGACCGCGTTCGTCGTGGCGATGCGGGCCAAGGGCGAGACCGCCGGCGAACTGGAGGGGATGCTGCGTGCGGTGCGCGAGGCGGGCAACCGCGTGGACCTGCCCGCTGACGTCGCCGCACGTGCCATCGACATCGTCGGGACCGGCGGCGACAAGAGCTACTCGGTCAACGTCTCCACGATGGCCGCGCTCGTCGTGGCCGGTGCGGGCGTCCCGGTGTGCAAGCACGGCAACAGGGCCGCCTCCTCCAGCTGCGGTGCGGCGGACGTGCTCGAGGCGGCAGGAATCGCGGTGGAGCTCGACCCGGCAGGTGTCGAGGAGTGCGTGACGGAGACCGGGTTCGGGTTCTGCCTCGCCCCACGTTTCCACCCCGCGTTCCGCCATGCCGGGCCGTCCCGCCGCGAGATCGGCATACCCACGGTGTTCAACCTGCTCGGGCCCATGGCGAACCCTGCGCCGGTGTCGAACATGCTCGTCGGCGTGGCGTTCCCCGCTGTCATGGACAAGATGGCGGCGGCACTGCAGTCCCGCGGCGTGACGAGCGCATGGGTCGTGCACGGACACGGGGGGCTGGACGAACTCGCGGTGAGCGGGCCGAACACTGTGTTCGCACTGCGTGACGGCACGGTGGAGAAGTTCGAGATCGACGCGAAGGACCACGGCATCGCCCGTTCGGGCATCGAGGACGTGCGCGGCGGGGAGGTGGCGGAGAACCTCGCGGCGCTCCATGCCCTGCTCGCGGGGCAGAAAGGTCCCGTCCGTGACATCGTGGTGTTCAACGCGGCCTGTGCGATGCACGTCGCCGGTCTCGTGAGCGACATCGCCGACGGGATCGACCGCGCGTGCGCCTCGATCGACTCGGGGGCAGCCCGCGATGTGCTCGAGCGCGCCGTCGAAGTGAGCCGCCGAGCCGCGGCGCGGGCGGGACAGTGAGGACGTCGGGATGACTGCTGTGCGCGTCCCCGCCACGTCGGCGAACCTCGGCCCCGGGTTCGATGCCCTCGGGATGGCCTTCTCACTGCACGCGGACGTCGGGGTGGTCGGCACGGACGAGATGCCCGAGCGGGCGCTGCCGGCCGAGCCGACGCACCCCGCGCAGGTCGCCTTCGCGGCTGCTGGTGGTTCGGGGCAGGTGTGGGTCCGCAACGAGATCCCCATGGGCCGAGGCCTGGGGTTCAGCGGCGCCGTGCGCATCGGCGGCATCGTCGCGGCAGAGATGCAGCGTGAAGGGGCCTCGTGGTCGGTGGCCACGTCCGGTGCGCTCCGTCTGGGCACGGAACTGGAGGGCCACGCCGACAATGTCGCCGCGTCGCTGCTCGGCGGTGTCGTCGCGACGGCTGCTGACCTGGCGGTGCGCGTGCCCCTCGTGCTCGAGGCCGAGTACGTGGTGTGGGTGCCCTCGTTCACGACTTCCACCAACGAGTCGAGGGGGAAGATCGGCGACACCATCCCGCTCGCCGACGCGGTCTTCAACATCGGCCACACGGCACTCCTCGTGGCCGCGTTCGCCTCGGGCGACACGTCCGTCCTCCGGGAGGCAACCCGGGACAGGATCCACCAGGACATCCGTTTTGCGCTCGCCCCGCCGAGCAAGGCAGCGCTGGAGGTCGGTCTCTCCGCCGGTGCCCTCTGCGGCTGGTTGTCGGGGTCTGGACCCACGGTTGCGCTCGTCTGCGAGCCGGGCGCCGCGTCGCGGGTCGCCGCCGGCCTGCCCGCGGACGGGGCCGCCCGGGTCGTCACCGTCGACATGGACGGCGCCACAACCCTGTGACACCCCCGCGCCACAGTGGGGACATGGCTATCGAACAGCGCAGCGAATCACAGAACACCGAACACGTCCCCGTCCTCATGATCTCCTGTGACACGTGTGTCATGCAGGACAGCGACGCATGCTCGGACTGCATGATGAACGTGCTCTGTGACAACGACCGCGGAGCTGTCATCTTCAGCCTGCAGGAGCTGCGCGAGGTGCGCATGCTCGCAAAGGCCGGGTTGGTGCCTACGCTTCGGCACCGTGCCATCGGCTGAGCGGATCCCGAAGAACCCCAGGAACCTCCTTCCCGGCGCACCGGGCGGTGCCGCCTACCTGCGCGAACTGGAGTCGGTCGCCGGTGCGGCCGGGCTCGACCGCATCGGTGTCGCGCCCGCGGCCCCGCTGACAAGGGCGCGCGAGCAGTTGGCGGCCCGTGAGTCCGCCGGTCTCGTCAACGGGATGAAGTTCACGTACCACAAGCCCCTCCGCTCCACGGACCCGTCTGCCCTGGTGCCGGACGCGCGCTCTGTCATCGTGGGTGTCCGTTCGTATGACATCGCCCCCCACGACACCACGGACAGCGACGCCCCCGCGGATGGTTCCCCGCGTGCCCGCGTGGCGCGGTACGCGTGGGTCGACCACTACGCGCACCTCAAGTCGTCACTGAAGCAGGTCGCCGGCCGCCTCCGTGCGGACGGCCACCGCGCCGTCGTGTTCGCCGACGACAACTCGATCGTGGACCGCGAGGTCGCCTGGCTGGCGGGCATCGGCTGGTACGGCAAGAACGCGAACATCCTCGTGCCCGGTGCGGGGAGCTTCTTCGTGATCGGCTGCATCGTGACCACGGCGGACCTCCCGGTGGCCACCGTCGTCGAGGACGGCTGCGGCACGTGCACCAGGTGCATCCCCGCATGCCCGACCGGGGCGATCCCCGCGCCAGGTGTGATCGACGCGAACCGTTGCCTCTCCTGGCTGCTGCAGAAGCCCGGGGTGTTCCCGGCGGAGTTCCGCGAGGCGCTGCACGACCGCATCTACGGCTGCGACGACTGCCAGACAGCCTGTCCGTTCACCCGCCGCCGCCCACCCACGGCAGCCGACGGCCCGGTCGAGTCCACCATCGACATCCTCGACATGCTCTCGTGTGACGACGCCTCAGTGATGGAGCGCGTCGACCGTTGGTACGTCCATGACCGCGACGCCGTGTGGGTGAGGAGGAACCTCCTCATCAACCTCGGCAACGTGGCCGACCCCGCCGACCAGCGCACGGTCGCCGCGCTGCGGGATGCACTCGCGGATGACAGACCCGTGCTGCGCGCCCACGCAGTGTGGGCCGCGGCGCGCCTCGGCCTGCGCGGCCTGCTGCCGGACCACGACCCCGACGCGATGGTGCGCGACGAACTGGCCCGTCTGCCAGCCTTGCGGGGCGACCTATGAGGCACCTGCTCGTCACGAACGACTTCCCCCCGAAGATCGGCGGTATCCAGTCCCTGTTGTGGGAGTGGTGGCGCCGCCTGCCCGCGGACTCGTTCGCCGTGCTCACCAGCCC
>CAYXRQ010000179.1:0-3847 GCA_964466765.1 uncultured Bifidobacterium sp.
GGTGTCGGCGTGCGCGATAGAGCCGCCGATGGTGCCGCGGTGGCGGACCTGCGGGTCACCCACGTGCGAGGCGGCGTGCGCGAGGAGCGGCACGTGCTGCTTCAGCACCAGCGAGTTCTCCACGTCGTGGTGGCGGGTCAGCGCGCCGATGGCGATGTGGTCGCCCGACTCGCGGATGTAGCTGAGGTCGGTGATGCGTGCGATGTCGATGAGGACCGCCGGCTGGGCCAGGCGCAGCTTCATCATGGGCAGCAGCGAGTGGCCGCCGGCGAGGAACTTGGCCTCGTCGCCGTACTGGCCGATGAGCGAGATCGCCTCGGCCGCGGAGCCGGCGCGCTTGTAGTCGAAAGGTGCGGGGATCATCGTGCGTTCCTCACTTCTTCGCCGCGGCGAGCACGGACTGGACGATGTTGTGGTACCCGGTGCAGCGACACAGGTTGCCCTCGAGGCCGATGCGGACGTCCTCCTCGGTGGGGTTCGGGTTCTCCTCGAGCAGGCTGATGGCCGCCATGACCATGCCGGGGGTGCAGTACCCGCACTGGAGGCCGTGGTTCTGCATGAACGCCTCCTGCATGGGGTGCATCTGGTCGCCCTTGGCGAGGCCCTCGATCGTGGTGACGGTGGCACCGTCGGCCTGGACCGCGAGCATCGTGCAGCTCTTCACGGACTCGCCGTTCACGTGCACCGTGCACGCGCCGCAGCTGGACGTGTCGCAGCCGATGTTGGTGCCGGTGAGGCCCAGTTGCTCACGGATGTACTGGACGAGCAGCGTGCGCGGCTCGACCTCGTTCTCCCGGGTGGCCCCGTTGACGGTCATCGAGATCTTCATGGTGGTTCCTTCTTCTTCCGGTCTCTTCGGTTACTTCTTCGCCGCCGCGATGGCCGCCCAGACGCGCTGCGGCGTGCAGGGCATCTCGATGTTGCGCACGCCGAGGTGCGACACCGCGTCCACGACCGCCGACTGGAGGGCGGGGGTGGAGCCGATGGTGCCAGACTCGCCGATGCCCTTGGCGCCGATCAGGTTGACGGGCGTTGGGGTCTCCATGTGGACCACGGTCACGCTCGGCAGCTCGGCCGCCGAGATGAACGCGTAGTCCGCGAGGTTCGAGGTGATGGGGTTGCCGTCGCCGTCGTAGGCGACCTCCTCCAGGAGGGCCTGCGCCGCGCCCTGGGCCACGCCGCCGTGGATCTGGCCCTCGAGCAGCATCGGGTTCAGCACCCGGCCCGCGTCGTCGCACGCGGTGTGCGCGATGTGGGTGACCTTGCCGGTCTCGGTGTCGACCTCCACGATCGCCACGTGGGAGCCGAACGGGAAGGTGGCCCCGGGGACGCCGATGTACTCGTCGTGGCTGAGGCCACCGTTCGCCTTCTCGGCGGCGGCGAGGTCGGCCCACGTCTTGGTGACGGCTGGTGTGCCGGCCACGTGGAAGACGGCGCGGTCGGTGTCGAGCACGATGTCGGCCTCGTTCGCCTCGAGCAGGCGCGCGGCGATGGCCTTGGCCTTCTCCACGAGCGTGCCGGCCACGCTGAACACGGCGTTGCCGCCCTGCTGCAGCGAGCGCGAGCCCATGGTGCCCGAGCCCACCGGGGTGAGGTCGGTGTCGCCCCACACCAGGTCGATGCGGTCGATCGGGATGCCCGTCTTCTCGCTGGCGAGCATCGCCCACGAGGTGGCGTGGCCCTGGCCGTGCGGCGAGGTGCCGGTGTAGATGAGGGCGCGGCCGTCGTCGAGGATCTCGATCTTGGCCTGCTCGCCGTTGCCGACGCCGCCCGTGATCTCCACGTAGACGCTCACGCCGATGCCGATCTGCTTCACGTCGCCGGATGCGCGGCGCTCGGCCTGCTTGCGGCGCCAGCCGGCGTAGTCGGCAGCTGCGAGGGCGCGGTTCAGGGACTCTTCGTAGTCACCCACGTCGTAGGTCTGGCCGACGACGGTGGTGTGGGGCTCCATGAACTTCGGGATCAGGTTGATGCGGCGCACCTCCGCGGGGTCCTTGCCGATCTCGTAGGCGAACAGGTCCATCGCCCGCTCGATGGCGGCGGTGGCCTCCGGGCGTCCCGCGCCGCGGTACGCGACCGTGGGCGTGGTGTTGGTGACGACCGAGGTGGTGTGGCACTCGATGTTGGGGATGGCGTAGACGCCCGACGACATCGGGCGGGTCATGAACGGAGCGAGGATCGTTCCCATGTCCACGAACGCACCGGAGTCCTGGAACGCGTGCAGCTGGTAGTGGGTGACCTTGCCGTCCTTCGTGCCGCCGATGACGACGCGCTGGAACTGGGCACGGCCGTGGCCGAGGGCGACCATGGACTCGCTGCGCGACTCGCGCCAGCGCAGCGGCCGGCCGACGCGCTTCGAGAGCACGCCGAGGAGCAGTTCCTCCGGGTAGGCGCCGATCTTGGCGCCGAAGCCGCCGCCGACGTCCGGGGTGAGGATGCGCACCTGCGAGGGGTCGACACCGTTGGTCGCGGCGACCGGTGCGTGCGCGCCCTGGGCGTGCTGGGTGGAGATCCACTGGTACAGGCGGCCCTCGACCCATGCGACGGCACTGCCTCGCACCTCGAGCGGGCACGGCGCGACGCGCTGGTTCATGAACTCGCCGCGGACCACGACTTCGCAGCCCGTGAAGAAGTCGTCGCCGGTGTTGGCGGGGATGCCGAGGGCGGTGGTGTCGAACACGATGTTGCTGCCGCACGCCTCGTAGATGAGGGTGGCATCCGGCGCCATGGCGGCCATCATGTCGGTGTAGGCAGGGAGCACGTCGTAGTCGGCGAACACCATCTCGGCGGCGTCCTCGCCCTGTTCGCGGGTCTCGCTGATGATCGCGGCAATCGGCTCGCCCACGTAGCGGACCTTGTCGCTCGCGAGGAGCGTGCGCGCGGCGGCCGGGTTGAAGGAGGAGGGCACCGGCTGCAGGCCGAGGTCGGCGGCGGTGAGGATGGCGACCACGCCGGGCATGCCGGCGGCCTCCGAGGTGTCGATCGAGTTGATGCGGCCGTGGGCCACGGTGCTGCGCGCGTAGGTGACGTGGAGCGCGCCCTGCAGCAACGGCTCGTCCAGCAGGTCATCGACGTACTTGCCGCCCGAAGTCAGGAACTTCGGGTCCTCCTTGCGAAGTACGCGCTCACCGAGAATGCTTCCGCCCATGGTTTCCCCCTGTCAGGTCCGACCGTGACCGAACACTACTCACAGGCCGGCTTGCACCCCAAGGGGGAGCCGCCAAGGTGAGCCCGGCTTACGGCGCGAGAGGGGCGAGGGGAGCGTTGTTCGCCACCGCGATCCCGTGCCTGACGGCGAGGATGCCCGACACGATGGTGTAGGGCCACTGGTCCGGCAGGTCGGTCGGGAGTGCGGGGCTGGGCAGCAACTTGACGCGCTGCTCGCCGGGCATGGTCATGCCCAGTTGCTCCCGGGCCGCCTCCTTCACGCCGGCGGGGGTCTGCATGCGGTTGACCTCCGTCTGGAGCTGCTCGTTCGCGTCCGCAAGAGCGTCGAACTCGGCCTGTTTCTGGGCGAGAACGCTGCGCTGCTCCAGGAAATCGCTGACCGGCACGAAGAACAGGTTGGCCACGAACGCCGCGACGAGCATGACGGCGCCGACCCGCACGGTGCGACGGACGCGCGGCCGGGCGAGGAAAGAGGAGAGACGGCGCGCGGCGGGACCGCGCTTCCTGCCCGTCCGCGTCTGTGCGGGGGCGCTCCTCTTCCGCTCAGGGGTGCTGCGAGCCACGGGACCATTGTGCCGTGCGGGCAGGGTTATCCACAGGCACCACGAACAGACGTTCGTGGTTCGGCGTCAGCCGAGCGGGGCGAGGGCGGCACGCCCGCGGTAGCGGGCGGAGTCCC
>CAYXRQ010000180.1:0-3841 GCA_964466765.1 uncultured Bifidobacterium sp.
CGTGCCGGCACTCATTCCGAGCACTGCCACGACCATCGCCACGAGTGCGTTCGCAGGGATGCCCTCGCCTGCCCCGCCGCGCTCGATGACCACTGCCACCACTCCTGCGGTCCCGAGGACGATCCCGCACACCCTCGCCCTGTTCAGCAGTTCGCCCAGGAAGGCCCGCCCCAGCACCGCGGTCATCACCGGGTGCAGCGCAGCGAGGAGTGCGGTGACCCCGGAGGGCATCCCGTGCTCGATCGCGTAGAACACCCCGCCCAGGTACATGGCGTGCATGCCGAGACCCACGAGGAGCATCACTGACCGCTGGCCCGCCGTGACCGGCGCCTCGCGGACTACTCGGGCGAGCACGAACAACACGGCCGCGGCGATGGCGGTGCGCACCGTGAGGAACGTGAACGCGCCGGAATCGCGGGTGGCGTACCTGGCCACGATGAAGCCCGTGCTCCACAGCAGCACGAAGACGGCCGGCGCGAGGCGCCGCATCACTTGATGTATGCCCTGAAGGTGATCTCCATGAGCGACTTCCATGCCTCCACGGGCGAACGCCTGTCGTCGAGGTCGCGGATGACCCGCCCGAACGTGTTCGCCTGGATGAAGGAGGCCGCCTCGCGCGGGTCGACACCCTCCACGAGGAGGTCGAGGTCGACCCAGCGCTGGAAACTGGCGGAGAGCCTGTCGTTGATCTCCGTCTGCATCACCGCCAGCCTGCGCTCCAGGCTGCTGCGGTAGTGACTGGCCGCCAGCACCATGACCCTGTTCCACCGCGTGGACTCCGGCTGCAGTGCGATCGCGTCCACGAGGGGGCGCACCACGGCACGCGCCTGCTGGACGGTCTCGACCTTGTCCATGGCCTCGATGGTGCGGTCGATGTTGCCCACGACCTCGCGGAAGAAGATCTCCAGGCTCGCCACCTCCACCAGGCCGTCACGGTCGGTGAAGTGGAGGTACAGCGAGCTGCGCGAGATACCCGTCTTCTCGATGATCTGCTCGATGCGGAACCCGCGCTCGCCGTTCTCCAGCAGGCACTCGACGGATGCCTCCAGCACCGCATCAAGGTCGGGCTCACGCCTCGGGGCACGCTGCCTTGGGGCTTTCTTCTTCGCGGCCACGGGTCAAGTGTAGGAGTGCAGCCTGGCCTGCCCCATGACCGGGCATCACGGGCAGAGTGCGGTCACTTCATCCCGAGGATGCGACCGAGCTTCGCGCGGCGGCCGGAGCGCGTGGTCGGGATGCCCGTGGCCCGCGCGAATTTGCGCTTCGCGGACGTGATGCCGAGGGCGCGCTTCCAGGAGAACGTGAGACCAGGACCCAACTTCATGGTCGTACCGTACTCGCTAGCCTCAACCAACTGTGACAGGACATGCCCATGCCGCACAGGACGCCGCACACGGCCACGCACTGAGGCCGATGTCCCCCGCTGACTTCCCCGCCGTCGCGCGGCTGAAGAACAAGATCAACGTGGCCGCCGGTCTCCTCGTGGTGAGCACGGCCGAGGAGGTCTCCGAGGAGATGACGGGCCCCTACGTCTCGCTCGCGACGGACACCGTGTGCGTGGAGTCGGACGGCGAACTCGTGGGGTACGCCCACACCGTGTTCCTGGACTCGGAGGAGAAGGAGCTCCGCTGCTACGTCTTCGGCGGCGTGCACCCCGCGTGGCGCGGGCGCGGGATCGGGTCGGCGATGCTCTCCTGGGGCACGGCGCGCGCGGCGGAACAGCTTCAGGCGAACCCCCTCGTCCTGCCTTCAGCCGTGCGTGCGGCCTCCCTCGACGGGGACACCGAGTCGGCCGGTCTGCTCGCGGACCACGGGTTCGTCCCCGAGCGATGGTTCAACGACCTGCACCGCACGCTCGACAGCCTCCCTGACGTCCCCGCGACCGAGGGTTTCGCTGTCGTGCCGTGGGACCCGTCACGCAACGAGGAGCTGCGCGCGGTGAAGAACTCCGCGTTCCGCGACCACTGGGGCTCCACCCCCACGTCGGCGGAGGGGTGGGAGCAACTGACCTCAGGGTTCGGGGCGCGCACCGACCTGTCCTTCATGGCGCTCGATGCGGACGGCAGGGCGATCGGCCTCGTCCTCACGCACCGGTACCCCGATGACGACGATGTCATCGGCGGCCGGTACGGATGGATCGACAAGGTGGCGACGCTCGCGGAGTGGCGGGGGCGGGGTGTCGCACGGGCGATGATCGCCACGGCGCTTGCCGCCTACGCCGGCGAGGGCCTCACGCACGCCGCGCTCGACGTGGACACCGACAACCCGACCGGTGCGTTCGGCCTGTACACCACTATGGGATTCGCCCCGCTGCGCGGCTCGGTGGACTACCGACTGGTGCACACGCCGCCCCGCGGCGACTGACCTAGACGAAGCGGGCGAACTGGTCGAACGACATCCGCTCGGAGCGGAGCGTGTTCACTGCGGCGCTGCTGTTCACGTGGCCGATGGCCACCCCGCAGAAGAGCATCTCGTTCTCCGGCGCGCCGCAGAACGTGCTGACCGCCTTGTGCTGCAGCGACCAGAACTCCTGGGGGCAGGTGCCGAGCCCGCGCTCCACCGCCAGCAGCATGAGCGTCTGCAGGTACATGCCGAGGTCGCTCCACTGGGGCAGGCCCATGTTGCGCTCCACGAAGCAGAACACCGCGGCGGGTGCGCCGAAGAAGTCCAGGTTCTTGCCCATCTGGGCGAGGCGCGCGGCCTTGTCGTCGCGCGGGATGCCGAGCTTGGCGTACATCTGCTCGCCGATGGCGAAGCGGTTGGAGCGGTAGGGCTCCTGCAGGTCCGGCGGGTACATGTCGTACTCGGGGGCCTCCACTGGCGGCTTCGTGGCCAGGAACTCGCGGAAGCGGCGCGTGCCGTCCGCGTCCAGCACGTAGATGCGCCACGGCTGCACGTTGCCGCCGCTCGGTGCGCGGGCGGCGTCCTCCACCAGGCTTCGCAGCACGGCAGGGTCGACAGGGGTGTCCAGGAAGTCGCGCACGGACATGCGCGTGTTCACGGCGTCGATCACGTTCATGGTACGAGACGCTAACGAATCACCACGTGACGGGACGTGTCGCACCGACAGCACGTCCCTCGGTCCGCACGCCGCGCGCGACCATGTCGCCGGCCAGTTCGGACCACAGTGCGCGGAGCCTGTAGTGCGGCACGCGCGGGAAGAGATGGTGCATCGCGTGGTGGTCGTGCCCGCGGATGAGCAGGCCGGAGCCGGGGAACACGGCAACCCTGGTGTGGCGGTAGCGGCCGGTCTCGTTGGCCGGGTGGTGCGGGTACCACGCGAAGATGAAGATGAGCCACCCCAGCTGGAGCCTGGAGGGGATCCACCAGAGCATCAGCGCGGCGAGCCCGTGGCCGGTGGCGAAGCACGCCACGAGCACGGTCGTGGAGAGCAACCAGAACCGCAGCTGTGCCTTCCCGTCACGCGGCGTGCCGCCCTTGTCGCTGAGGACGTGGCGGATGGGACGTGGCAGGAGCACCTGTGCGGGACGGATGAGGGCGAAGACGGGGAGCAGCGCGAACAGCATCGTCATGCCCACGAACTTCAGCGGCAGTTCGCTCGCCTTGCCGTCGGTGAAGTGGTCGGGGTCGCGGTCCGGGTCGTTGGTGTGCGCATGGTGGCGCATGTGGCTCGACCTGTGCGACGAGAAGTTGATGCCCGTCGGCACGGAGCACAGCACCCCGATCACGTCCTCGAGCACGCGGAGCCGGTTCTGCCTGCCCCAGATGTTCTTGTGCGTCGCCTCGTGCATCGGCATGTAGAAGGTGGTCGCAAAGACCGTGTTCAGCACCAGACCGGCCCACAACGGGATGCCGCCCCGCACCCCCGCGACGATGACCG
>CAYXRQ010000181.1:0-3762 GCA_964466765.1 uncultured Bifidobacterium sp.
GCCCAGAGCGGGCACATCGCCGCAGTCGGCTACGACCTCTACTGCCAGATGGTCACCGAGGCTGTCGCCGAGATGAAGGGTGAGACCACGGAGGAGCCGCGCGAGATCAAGATCGACATCCCGGTGGACGCCCACCTGCCGGAGGACTACGTGCCGAGCGAGGAACTGCGCCTGGAGGCGTACCGCAGGCTCGCCGAGGTGCGCACCGCGGCCGAGCTCGAGGACATCGGCAACGAGTGGCGTGACCGGTTCGGCCCGTTGCCCGAGCCGGCACGCGCCCTGCTCACAGTCGGCGCGCTGCGAGTCGAGTGCCTCCGCTGCGGCTTCGACGAGATGGTCGTGTCAGGCAGGGAGATCCGCATTGCCCCGGTGGAGCTGCGCGCCAGCCAGACACGCACCCTGCGTCGTCTCGCCCCGCGTGCGGTGTGGCGCGAGCCCCAGAAACAACTGCTGGTGCCCTTCGCACGAGGGCCGCAGGTCGCCGATGACCTCCTCGGTTTCGTGCGTGAACTGTGGGAAGAAGAGCCCGACAACTAGTCTCGGCACGTGACCCGCACAGCCTCCCGACTGACCGCCGTCCTCTCCGTCGCCCTCGCGGGCCTCCTCGCGTCGTGCGGCGCCGTGCCTTCCTCGTCCGCCGCGTTCTCGATCGACGGAGCCTCGTACTCGCGCGACGACGTGAACGGCCTGCTGAAGGCGCTCGTGGTGCTCCAGGAGCTCAACGTGACGGACGGGGTCGCACCCACGGGCGACGTCGCCGAGATCGTGAGCGTGATGGTCCAGTACCGGGCCGGGGCCGCAGTGCTCGAGAAGTGGGGCACGCCGGTCTCGGACGCGGACCGCAAGCAACTGGAGAGCCAGCTCATGGCCTCCCTCCCGAAGGACGTCGACGACAAGGTGAAGCGACTCCTCATCGACATCAATGCCACGGGCAGGGCCGTCAGCACCGTCAAGGCCCCGCCGGCAGCCGAGGTGGAGGCCATGTACGGCTCCTCGCCTGCTTCCACCGGCCACATGTGCATCCGTCTCGCCACGCTGAAGAACAAGGACCAGGCAAGGTCGATGATCGACGCGGTCAATGACGGCGGCGACTTCGCCTCGCTCGCCACCAAGAACGGGGCGGCCGCGGGAGGCGTGGTCACGGGCGGGAACGGCAACGACTGCGTCCCGATCTCGTCGCTGAGCAACCTCATCGGCCCCCGCGCGGTGAGGGCACTGCTCGACGCTCCCGTGGGCCGGCCCACGGAGGCCTTCGAGGACGAGGAGGGCTGGCACGTGGCGGTCCACCGCCCGTACGACGAGATCAAGGCGGACCTCGGCGCAGCACTGAATTCGACTGCCGGACAGAACCTCACGTACGGACTCCTCGCCACAGCAGATGTCCGTGTGAACTCGGTGTACGGCACCTGGAACCGCGTGACCGCCCGGGTCGAGTGATGCCCCGCGTCACCGTCGTCGGCCTCGGCCCCGGTGACCCCGACCTCGTCACTGTCGCGACGCGCGGGGTCCTCGCCTCGTCCGCGCGCACGTTCCTGCGCACCTCGCGCCACCCCTCAGCCCAACTGGCCGCGGGGGCGGAATCGTTCGACCATGTTTACGACGCCGCCGACTCGTTCGACGAGGTCTACGCGGCGATCGCCGATCGTCTCGCGGGTGAGGCGGCGGCACACGGCGAGGTGACATACGCGGTCCCGGGTTCCCCGCTGGTGCTGGAGCGCACAGTCGCCCTCCTGCGCGCGAGGACGGACGTGGAGACTGTTGTGCACCCGGCGGTCTCGTTCCTCGACGAGGTGTGGCGCGTCCTCGGCGTCGACCCCGTGGAGGCCGGCGCACGGCTGGTGGACGGCCACGAGTTCGCGGTCGCCGCGGCCGGCGTCACCGGGGCGATGCTCGTGGCCCACACTCACGCGAACTGGGTCCTCTCCGGGATCAAGCTGGCCGTCGAGGAACCCGACCCCTCCACGGAGGTCGTGCTGCTCCACCACCTCGGCCTGCCGGACGAGCAGGTCGTGCGCACCGTGTGGGCCGAGATGGACCGCACGCTGGAGGCCGACCACCTGACGTCGCTGTGGATCCCCTCGCTCGCCGTGCCCGTGGCCGCAGAGATGGTGAAGTTCCACGAGCTTGCCCGCACGCTGCGCGCACGGTGCCCGTGGGACATCGAGCAGACGCACAGGTCACTCGTGCAGTACCTGCTGGAGGAGACCTACGAGGTGGTCGACGCGATCCACGCGCTCGACCCGGATGACCCCTCGACCGACGACGAGTTCATCGAGGAACTCGGCGACCTGCTGTACCAGGTGGAGTTCCACGCCGCGATCGCCGAGGAGGAGGGCCGCTTCACGATGGCCGACGTGCTCACCCGCGTGCACGACAAGCTCGTCTCGCGGCACCCGCACGTCTTCGGCGACGTGGACGCCACCACGAGCGAGCAGGTGGAATCCAACTGGGACGCGATCAAGAGGAACGAGAAGCCCTCGCGCACCGGGGTGTTCGACGGCCTCGCGGAGTCCGCACCGTCGCTGCAGTACGCGCACAAGAGCCAGCAACGGGCGGCGAAGATCGGGTTCGACTGGCCGGACGCAGAGGGCGCGCTCGCCAAGATCGCGGAGGAGTCGGACGAGGTTCGCTCCGCCGCGGCCTCGGGCGACCCGGATGCCGTCGCCACCGAGATCGGGGACCTGCTGTTCTCCGTGGTCAACGTGGCGCGCCACCTCGGGGTGGACGCCGAGTCGGCGCTGCGTGCCTCGGTGCAGAAGTTCCGGGCACGGGTGGACGCGGTGCGGGAACTTGCGACCGCCCGCGGCACCGACGTGTCGCAGATGTCTCTCCCGGAGCTCGATGCCCTCTGGGAAGTGGTGAAGCGGGACACAGGTCACTAGCGTTCGCTCCATGAGCGAAATCGTCGAGGTCACCGGCCGCGAAGTCCTGGACTCGCGCGGCAACCCCACCGTCGAGGTCGAAGTAGTGCTCGACAGCGGCTCCACCGGGCGCGCAATCGTGCCCTCCGGCGCCTCCACCGGCGAGCACGAGGCCGTCGAGCTGCGTGACGGCGGCCCGCGCTGGATGGGCAAGGGCGTGTCCCGTGCCGTCGCGAACGTGAACGGCCCCGTCGCCGAGGCGATCATCGGGATGGATGCCACCGACCAACGGGGCCTCGACTCCGCGCTCATCCACCTGGACGGCACGGACAACAAGTCGCGCCTCGGCGCGAACGCGATGCTCGGCACCAGCCTGGCGGTCGCCCATGCCGCCGCATCCGAGCTGGAGCTGCCGCTCTTCCGCTACGTCGGCGGCCCGCACGCCCACGTGCTGCCGGTGCCGATGATGAACGTCATCAACGGCGGCGCGCACGCGGACAACAACATCGACCTCCAGGAGTTCATGATCATGCCCGTGGGCGCGCCCAGCTTCCGTGAGGCGCTGCGGTGGGGCGCAGAGACCTACCACACGCTGAAGAAGGTCCTCCACGGCCGCGGCCTCTCGACCGCCGTGGGCGACGAGGGCGGGTTCGCACCGGACCTCGAGAGCAACGAGGCGGCCATCGCGGTGCTGGTGCAGGCGATCCAGGAGGCGGGCTTCGAGCCGGGCAGGGACATCGCGATCGCACTCGACCCCGCCATGAGCGAGCTCTACCGCGACGGGTCGTACCACCTGACGGGCGAGGGCAAGGTGCTGTCCCGCGGTGACATGGCCAAGTGGTGGGCGTCGCTCGTGGAGCGCTACCCCATCGTGTCGATCGAGGACGGCATGGCCGAGGAC
>CAYXRQ010000182.1:0-3749 GCA_964466765.1 uncultured Bifidobacterium sp.
CGCGAATGCCCACGAACTGCTCGCGGCCACGAGCCTCCCCGCGCAGTGCACCGACGCGCGCGTGAACACGAGTTCGCCGGCGCTCTTCGCCCGCTATCCCACCGTGGACGATCTCGCCGCGGCCGAGCCGTCGGAACTCGAGCAGATCATCCGGTCCACCGGCTTCTACCAGTCGAAGGCGAGGAACCTGATCGGGATGGCACAGAAGGTCGTGGCCGATTTCGGCGGGGAAGTGCCGAGCGGTCTCGACGACCTGGTCACGCTCCCGGGAGTGGGCCGCAAGACGGGCAACGTGCTGCGCAGCGTCGTGTTCGACCTGCCCGGCCTCGCCGTGGACACGCACGTGGGCCGCCTGTCGCGCCGACTCGGTCTCACCGTGGAGGAGGACCCGGTGAAGGTGGAGAAGGTGCTGAACGCCTTCCTGCCCCCGCCCGAGTGGGGCAGGTTCAGCCTGCGTCTCATCCTGCACGGCCGCCGCGTGTGCGACGCGAAGAAGCCACGCTGCGACGCCTGCGAGCTGAACGACATCTGCCCGTCCTCGGCCCTGCCCGTGCGGGCGCAGAAGAAGTGACCAGGACGCACTAGCGTCACCACGGTGTCAGAGACAGTTCGCGCGGAGCTCGCCGCATCAGCCGAGGCGGTCGACCGCTACCGCCACCGCATCGCCGGCCTCATCGACACGCTCGGGAAGGACTCCGAGGACCTCGCGAGCGCGATGTACGAGGCCGAGAGGGCGCTCCTCTCGGCGCACCGGCTGCTTCTGCGCGCCGAGAAAATCGCCAAGTGACGCGGCGGCCGCCCGTTAGTTTGGTCCCATGAGCCGCATCGAGCCCCGCGAGCAGATCGTGGCGATGTCCGGTTACCACTCGCCCCAGGTCGACGTGCCCGTGCGGCTGAACACGAACGAGTCGCCCTTCGCGCCGCCTGCCGCCTGGGTGGAGTCGCTCGCGGGCATCGCGGCGTCGATCGACTGGAACCGCTACCCGGACCGTTCCGCAGCGGCACTGCGCGCCGAGATCGCGTCGCGCCACGGAGTCGACCCCGCACAGGTGCTCGTGGGCAACGGGTCCAACGAGGTGCTGCAGATGATCCTCCTCGCGTTCGGCGGTGCAGGCCGCACCGTGGCGATGTTCGAGCCGACGTACCAGATGTACGCCCAGATCGCCCGGGTCACCGGCGCGGCCGTCGTCACCGGCGAGAGGCGTGCCGACTTCACGCTCGACCCGGCCGAGATCGAGCGCGTGATGTCACGCGACAAGCCCGCAGTCACGTTCCTGTGCAACCCCAACAACCCCACGGGCGTCGTGGAGCCCCGCGCGAACCTCGAGGTGCTCCTGGAGAGGGCACCCGGACTGGTCGTGGTGGACGAGGCGTACGCCGGGTTCTCCGACTGGACGGCGGCACCGATGGTGCGCGACGACCTTCCGCTCGTCGTCACGCGCACGTTCTCGAAGACCCTCTCGCTCGCGGCCCTGCGGGTCGGCTACGTCATCGCGCCCCGCCGCGTCGTGGAGGCACTCGAGGTAGCGGCACTCCCGTACCACCTCGACTCGTTCAAGCAGGCGGCATCGCTCGCCGCTCTGGCGCACACCGACGAGATGACCGCTCGGGTCGCCGAGATCAAGTCACAACGGGACCGCATCTCGGCCGGGCTGGCCGCCTCGGGCTGCGAGGTGTGGCCGAGCGGGGCGAACTTCGTGCTGTTCCGCCCGGCATCCGGCGGTGCGGCAGCCGTGTGGCAGGGACTCCTCGACCGCGGGATACTCGTGCGGGACTGCAGCAGCTGGCCGGGCCTTGCCGGGTGCCTCCGAGTCACCGTCGGCACCGACGCGGAGAATTCGGCGTTCCTGAGGGCGATGGCCGAATTGACCGCCTGAACCGCGCCGCGAGGGGCGAGAATGGGCGTATGGCCCGCACCGCCCAGCGCAACCGCAGCACCAAGGAGACCTCCATCGATGTCTCGATCGACCTGGACGGCACCGGCACCAGTGACATCTCCACCGGCATCCCGTTCTACGACCACATGCTCGACCAGCTCGCCCGCCACGGCGGTTTCGACCTGACCGTGCAGGCCAAGGGTGACCTCCACATCGACACGCACCACACAGTGGAGGACGTGGCGATCACGGTGGGCGAGGCGCTGCGGGACGCACTCGGCGACAAGGCGGGGGTGCGGCGGTTCGCCAGCGGGTCGTTCCCCCTGGACGAGGCGCTCGTCGACATCGCGCTCGACCTCAGCGGCCGTCCGTTCGTGGCGTGGGACGTGGATCTGCCCGAGTGCCTCCCGCTCGGCAACCCGGCATTCGACCCGTCCCTCGCCGAGCACGCCGTGTCGTCGCTCGCAACGGCGGCGAACATGACGCTCCACGTGAACCTGCGCGCGGGCCGGAACGTGCACCACATCATCGAGGCCACCTTCAAGGGCCTGGCGCGGTGCCTGCGTGACGCCGTGCGCGTCGACTCCGCGGGGGTGCCCTCCACCAAGGGCGTCCTTTCGTGACGCGGACGCGCATCGCGGTCCTCGACTACGGAATCGGCAACCTCCGCTCCGCGCAGAAGGCGCTCGAGCACGTCGGCGCCGATGCCGTCCTCACCGATGACCCCGCCGTCGCCTCTGCCGCCGATGCCGTCGTGCTCCCGGGCGTGGGCGCGTTCGGGGCGTGCATGGACGCCCTCCGGTCGAGCGGTCTCGAGCCTGCCGTCCGTGACGCGGTCGCGAGCGGGAGGCCCTTCATCGGGATCTGCGTGGGCATGCAGATGCTGTTCGACTCCAGCGAGGAGGACCCGTCGGCCACCGGGCTCGGGATCATCCCCGGGCGGGTGCGGTTCATCCCCGAAGGAGTGACGCGGCCCCAGATGCAGTGGAACCGCCTGCACGTGAAGTCGCCCGACCCGATGTTCGACGGGCTCGGCGACGACCCGTGGATGTACTTCGTCCATTCGTTGCACGGCGTCCCGGACGACCCGGCCGACGTTGTCGCGACCGTCCGCTACGGCAGCGAACTGAACGTGGCGTTCCGCAGGGGCAACGTGTTCGCCGTGCAGTTCCACCCGGAGAAGTCCGCCACGGCGGGGCTCGGCCTGCTCGCCAACTTCGTGGGGGCGGCGCGATGATCCTCTACCCGGCGATCGACCTGCTGGACGGCGAGGTCGTGCGGCTGCGCCAGGGCGAGTACGGCGACTCCACCGTGTACGGCTCCGACCCGGTGGAGGTCGCCCGCGGCTTCGTGGATGCAGGTGCCACCTGGGTCCACATGGTCGACCTCGACGCCGCGCGATCGGGCAGGGCCCACAACCGCGGGTTGATCGCTGCGGTCGCCGGTGCGCTCTCCGGCCGGGCCTCGGTGCAGGTCGGGGGCGGTGTGCGCACGGAGGACGACGCGCGCGAGCTCCGCGACGCCGGTGTGGCGCGCGTGGTGATGGGCTCGGCTGCGGTCAACGACCCGCCGCTCGTGGAGAGAGTCGCTGCCGTCGTGCCGGTCGCAGTGGGGCTCGACCACCGTGCCGGCAACGTCGCAACGCACGGCTGGACGGAGTCCTCCGGGCGGATGGTGCTGGACGTCCTCGCCGACTACCCCTCGGCCTCGGCGTTCGTCATCACCGACATCTCGCGCGACGGAATGCTCGTCGGCCCCGATGTCGAGGGCCTCGTCGCTGCCGCCGCCGCCACGGGTGTGCCGGTGATCGCGAGCGGCGGCGTCGGCACGCTCGCGCACCTCCGCGAGCTCGCGGCATTCCCGCAGCTCGGC
>CAYXRQ010000183.1:0-3740 GCA_964466765.1 uncultured Bifidobacterium sp.
TGCACGCTCACCGGGCTCACGAACAACACCACGTACACGGTGTCCGTCTCCGCCACTAACTCAGTCGGTCCCGGCGCCGCGGCCACCACCACCGTCACGCTCGGCACGCCGCCCACGACGACCACCGCGCCGCCCGTGACCACGACCGTGGCCCCGACGACGACCGTGCCGGAGGTGCCTGTCGCACCGTCAAGTGCCTCGAGCTCCACCGGTGACCGCGCCGTGACGGTCTCCTGGCCGGCGATCAACGCCACCGGCACCGTCACCTACGTGGTCACGGCCACCCCCGGTGGCTATACCTGCACCACCACCGGCACCACGTGCACGTTCATCGGCCTGGCGAACGGCACCAACTACGTCTTCACGATCGCCACCAAGAACTCCGCGGGTGCGGTGTCGTCGTCCACCGTGACTGTGTCCGCGCGCCCGGGGTTCGTGGTGTACGTGACGAAAGTGAAGAGGTCGACACGCACGTCGCTCTCGCGGATGGTCGGCACCGTCTCGAAGGGCACCCGCACCTTCAGGGTGACGTCCGGGAAGTGCCGCATCGTCTCGGGCCGGCTCGTGGCGCCCGCAACAACGGGCACCTGCAAGGTGAAGGTGACGGTGGCGAGGAAGTCCCCGTACGCCGCCATGTCCACCACGTTCTCGGTGTCCGTCACGAAGTGATAGCCCCAGTCGGGGGCCGAAGTGACCGCCCGGGGCGTGGCGAATGCTCCGCACGCTGGCAGGCTGGTGGCAGATTCCCCCGATCGGAGACCCCCATGGCAACCGTCCAGCTCACCGCCGAGAACTTCGAGGCCACCATCTCGCAGGAAGGCATCGTGCTCATCGACTTCTGGGCCGAATGGTGCGGGCCGTGCAAGATGTTCGCCCCCGTCTACGAGTCCTCGTCGGAGGCCCACCCCGCGATCACGTTCGCCAAGGTGGACACCGAGGCCGAGCAGATGCTGGCCGCGCAGTGCGGCATCCAGTCCATCCCCACGATCATGATGTTCCGTGACGGGATCCTGCTGTTCAACCAGGCGGGTGCCCTGTCCGGCCACGTGCTGGAGGACATCATCGGCAAGGCCGAGGGCCTGGACATGGACGCCGTGCGGGCAGAAATCGCCGAACAGGAACAGAACGGTTAGTTACCCTTCCCTGCGTGGCGCGGGGGAGAACGCTCACGGTCGCGGCGTTCGTGTCCGCGAGCATCGGTGTCGCGGTGTCGTTCGACGTGGCGCACCCGAGCGGCCGCGTGGCCACCGACCGCATCGCCCTCGGTGACGCGCACACCTGCGCGATCAAGGACGACGGCACGGTGTGGTGCTTCGGGGACAATTCGGACTACCAACTGGGCAACTCCGGCTTCGGTGGTTCTGACAGCACGACACCTGTGCAGATCTCGGGGTTCGGTGCCGGGCGCACCGCCGTGCAGGTGGCAGCAGGGGAGCGCCACACGTGTGCTCTCGTGGACAACGGCGAGGTGTGGTGCTGGGGCTACAACGGAAGTCTCGAGTTGGGTTCTGCCGGAGGTTCACAGGCTGACCCGGTGAAGGTGCCGCTCGGGTCGGGCATCACGGCCTCGCGCATCTTCGTGGGCGGCAGGGTGTCGTGCGCGCTCACCTCTGACAACCGTCTCACCTGCTGGGGACAGAACCACAAGGGCCAGATCGGCAACGGCACGGTGCAACTGAGCGGCGGCACTGCACCTGCCGCAGTGTCGAACATCCCCACCTCGTTCGTGCCGGCCCACGTGGACCCGGGCGGACGCCACGTGTGCGCCGCCGCCACCGGGGGCGCGGTGTGGTGCTGGGGTGACGACGACAGGCACCAACTGGCGACCGCTGCCGACAGCACCCTCGCGGTGAACGTGCCGGGGCCTGCCGACAGCATCACGGCCGCGCGCAGCGTGGCCACGGGGCTCGAGTACTCGTGCGCGGTTCTCACCGACGACACGGTGTCGTGCTGGGGGCGCAACCACCTGGCGCAACTGGGCCGCGGTTCGGTCACGCCCGCCGTCACCGCGGCCCCGGGTGCTGTCAGCATCGGCACTCCGGTGTCCAAGGTGGCCGCCGGCAAGGCGTTCGCGTGCGCGCTCACCACGGCAGGTGCGGTGTGGTGCTGGGGCGAGAACACCGCCAGCCAGGTGGGTGACGCGACTGCGGGCTCACCCCGTCTCGCGCCCGCACAGGTGAGCAACCTGGGCGGCACGGCGGTCGACCTGGTGGCGGGCGGTGCGCATGCCTGCGCGGTGCTGTCGGGTGGCGCGGTGCGCTGCTGGGGCGACAACTCGGCAGGCCAACTGGGGATGGGCGGAGCCGACTACACCGTGCGCGATGCGCCGGCCACTGTTGCGTCGCTCACCGTGACACCTGCGCCCACCACCGTGCCGACCACCGCAGCACCGACGGTTCCCACGACTGTGCCGGCCACCGTGCCGCCGACGACTGCATCGAATACGACTGCGCCGGCCACCGCTGCGCCCGGCACAGCATCGCCGACCACGGTGCCCTCGAACACCACAACGCCCACGACCGTGGTCCCGGCATCAGGTGCCTCGGCCGGCACGGACGGTGCGGTGGCGTCCACGACGAAGCCGAGTCTGCGCGTCACCGTGCGGCGTGGCCGCACTGCGAGTGCCGCCACGATCGCGAGGGCCGCGGGTCTCTCGATCCCGCGCAGGTCGCAGGGCACGATGCGCATCAGCATCGTCTCGGGTGCGTCGCGCTGCGAGTTCGCGGGGTCGGCCGTGCGCGGGAGGTCCACGGGGACGTGCCGCGTGAGGGTGCTCCTCGTGCCGAAGAAGGGTGCAACGGTGTCCCGCACTGTCACCCTGACCGTGGTGCGCTGAGAGCGGTTTTCCCTCTCTCCCTCGCGTGCGCACGCGTGGGCACACGCACGCGCGCATCACGCCTGCGCGCCCCAGCGCAGGGGGCGGATTTTCTTCAAGTCCTTGTGCAGCAAGGGTTTGCGGGCGTCCTGGCGGCCCCTGCCGGAGGGGGGTGTCGCTATATGAGACGGCATGAAAACGTCACCGACACCCGCAACATCCGCCCCGCTCGTCATCGTGGAGTCCCCCACGAAGGTGCCCACGATCCAGAAGATCCTCGGCCCCTCGTTCGTGGTCGCGTCCACCAAGGGCCACTTCGCCGACATCCCGGAGCGCGGCGACGCCGTGGACACCGCCAATGGTTACGCCGCGGAGTACCGCCTCACGCAGAAGGGAGCCGCCGTCATCGACGAGCTGCGGGGTCTCCTGGCATCGGCATCCGAGCTGGTGCTCGCCACCGACGCAGACCGTGAGGGCGAGATGATCGCCCAGCTGCTCGTCGACTTCCTGGAGCCCACGGTGCCGGTGCGGCGCGTGCGGTTCACTGCCATCACCAAGGAGGCCGTGGAGGAGGCCATGGCGAACCCGTCGCAGATCGACGCGAACCTCGTGGCCGCGGCCCGCACCCGCCGCGTCCTCGACCACCTCTACGGGTTCAAGGTGTCGCCGGAGCTGTGGCCGAAGGTGCGCAACGGCCTGTCTGCCGGTCGGGTGCAGAGCCCGGCCCTGCGCATGGTCGTGGAGCGGGAGCGTGAGCGGATGGAGTTCGTGAAGGCCGTCTTCTTCAGCGTGGAACTGGCCACAGCGACGGAGCCCGCCTTCGAGGCGGTCCTGCGCACCCTGAACGGCACGGAGGTCGCCACGTCGCGCGACTTCGACGAGTTCGGCGAGATCCCCCGCGACATGCACGCCTTCGACGAGATCG
>CAYXRQ010000184.1:0-3722 GCA_964466765.1 uncultured Bifidobacterium sp.
GCGCCGCAAGGCCATCCGGCGCCGGCGTGCCCAGGAGTGGGACAGGCTCGCCGACGCGAGCTGACCCGCCGGCCGCTCAGCGACTGCTCAGCGGCCCAGCCAGGTGGTGACGTAGCCGTTGCGGCGGTCGTGCCACTCCTCCACGGTGATGCCGTAGCGGACGTGGTCCTCCCAGTTCCCGTTGATCTCCAGGAAGCGCTTGGCCGTGCCCTCCTCGCGGATGTGCAGCTTCTCCATGACGCGCCGGCTGTTGGCGTTCCGCGGGATGATGCAGATCTCGAGACGGTGGAGGTTCAGTTCCTCGAACGCGAAGTCGGCGAGCACGATCACGGCCTCCGACATGTACGAGTTGCCCGCACGCGCGCGGTCGATCCAGTAGCCGATGGTCGCTGACTGCATTGCCCCGCGGATCACGTTGTTCAGGTTGATCTCGCCGGCGAACGCGCCGTCGACGAAGATGCCGAACGAGTACTGCGTGCCCGCGTGCCGCTCGCGCTCCCGCGCGGCGCACCGCGCGGCGAACACCTCGCGGTTCTGCTCCGCGTCGGGCTGGTGGGGCAGGCGCATCGGCTCCCACCTCGTCAGCCAGTCGCCGTTGCGCGTGCGCACCTCGCTCCACGCAGCGAAGTCCTGGGCCACGAGCGGGCGCAGCACGATGCGCCGGCCGTAGAGCCGGAGCCCCAGGTTCGACGACTTGCCGGGGTGCATCGCTGTCACGGTCCCAGTCTCCCACGCTCGATGACCCCGTCCCGCAGGCTGCCCGTGGACACGGTGATCTCCTGCAGCTGCAGGCGGCGCATGACCCCGACGAGGATGCAGCACCCCGCCACGATGATGTCCGCGCGCTCCCTCGGCAGGCCGGGGTTGCGCACGCGGTCCGCGAGTGACTCGGTGGCCAGTGTGCGGAACACGTCCTCGGCCGCCTCCCGGGTGAGGACGAACCCGTGGAGGGCCTCCTCGTCGAACACCGCCTGGCCGATCTCCACCGCCGCGACCGTCACGATCGTGCCGGCGATGCCGACCACGCGCGACGCAGTGAGCATCTCGGGATGGAGACGGCCGAGCTCCTCCAGTTCGTCCTGCACGGCACCGATCACGTTCGTGAGGTCCTCGGGCCGCGGCGGGTCGGTGGTGAGGTCGGACTCCGTGGCGGTCACCGCCCCGACCGAAATGCTCGCCGCGCGGTGGGGTTCGTCCACGCCCACGGTGAGTTCCGTGCTGCCGCCGCCGATGTCGACGACGAGGGTGTTGCCAGCGATGCGGGGCAGCCTGCGCAACGCTCCGGTGAACGACAGCGACGCCTCCTGCTCGCCGGTCAGCACGGAGAGGACCAGCCCGCACTCCTGCTCGATGCGCGCGGCGAGCTCCGCGGTGTTCCCCGCGCGACGGCACGCTGCGGTGCCGACCACCGTGACCGCCCCCGCACCCAGCTCCCTCGCGCGCGCGGCGAAACCGGACACTGCTGCCACCGTGCGGTCGATTGCCGCAGGGGAGAGCACCCCGCTCGCCGCCAGTCCCTCGCCGAGGCGAGTGGTCTCGAGCGCACGGAGGACGTCGCGGCCCTCGTCGGCCACGAGGACCTTGACGGAGTTGGTGCCCACGTCGATCACCGCGGTGATGCTCACGGGACTCTCCTTGCATGGCGGACCCCGGCGGCCGCGAGGCGTCCTGCCACCCACGCGCCCACTGCGTCGTCGCCGCCGGCGAGCCACCAGCCGAAGTGGGCGTGCAGGCATTTCACACCGCGCCTCGTGCCGCCGACCCCGCCCGACGGTGCGGGGCCCGTGTGGCCGGCCGGCATGTGCGCGTCGCGCATCGCCGCGTAGCGACGGTGGATGTCATCAAGAGCATCGAGGCCGATTGCTGCCTCGGCTTCGTCGACTGCGCCGTCAGCCTCGAGGCGGCTGACCGCGGCGACCTCTGCCTGCCCGCACAGCCAGTAGAACGTGGGCATCGGGGTGCCGTCGCGCAGGAGCGGTGCGTTGCACAGCACCACCGGCGCCCCGGAACTGTCGCGCACGGCGACGGCGTACTCGCCCTGGGGGTCACGGCCGAGCAGCAGCCGCACGGCGGCCTCGTCACCGGCGCCCGGTGCGTCGCCGGGGAGGAGCATGGGCTACTTGACGACGAGCCAGACGATGACGGCGGCGAGCACCACGACCACCGGCAGCGCACGCTTCAGGATCGGCGCACCCGCCGCGTCGAGGAGGTCGATCGGCTTTGCCTCGGGTCCGTCGATCTTGCGCGGGCCGGCGTCGGCCGCGGCGGGCTGGGTCGCCGCGGGAGCGTCGGCTGCAGTCGCGGCCGGTGAAGCCGGCTGCGACGCGATGAGCGTGTTCAGGTTCTCCACGAACTGCCCGAGGATCTTGTCGCTGATGTCGGCCATGGCACCGCGACCGAACTGGGCGATCTTGCCCGTGATCGAGAGGTCCGTGGTGACCTCCACCTTGGTGGAGCCGTCCGTGATCCCCGTGAGCTGGGCGGTGATGAGCGCGGAGGCGTTGCCCTTGCCGCCCGTGTCGCGGCCCTCGCCGCGCAGGACTGCCTTGTGAGCCGCGTCGTCGCGCTCCACGAAACTGGCCTGGCCCTTGAACTGCGCCTGGATCGGTCCGACCTTCACCTTGACGACGCCGCGGTAGGTGTCTCCCTCGACCTCCTGCAGTTCCGCGCCGGGCAGACAGGGGGCGATGCGCTCGACGTCGGTGAGGATCTTCCATGCCTCGTCCACCGTCACCGGCACCTCGAATTCGTGGTTCAGATCCATTTCGTCAAGTCCTCGCGTGTGTCGATGTCGTCAGATGACCCTTGACAGGCTACTTCCACAACCAATTCGGGACGCATGTGCATCAGTGTTCTCGCCCCTGCGTCGGGGTCTCCCTCCGTGGTCTCGAACAGTTCCCACACGTCCGAGCGCAGTTTCACGGGGTTCCCGCGGCGGCCCCCGTGGGTGGCGACGACGATCGGGGCATCCGTCTCCGCGACGGCCCGCCATGACTGCGCCCCGACGAACGGCTGGTCACCGAGCCCGATGACCACCTGGTCCGCACCGGCCTCCCTGGCGCGTGCGATTGCGCAGAGCACGGAGGACCGTTGGCCCGTGCGCCAGTCGGGGTTGGTCACCGTGGAGCATCCCTCGAGGGCCTCCAGGATGCCGGCAGAGGTGTCCGCGCCCAGGATGACTGTGCAGTCCCCGCCGCCCGCCTCCGTCATGGCCCGCACCGACAGCGTGAGCACCGGCACGCCCCTGATGGGGGCGAGGAGCTTGTGCACGGGGCCGGAAAACCGTTCCCCGGCGCCGGCGGCGAGAAGTACGTACGTGGTGCGGTGCGGGAGGTTCGTCACTTCTAATAGCCTGCCTGAAATGCACGGGAAGCGCCATCTCCGTCGCGGCACCGCCGCTGCGCTCGTGGCCCTGCTGACCCTCCCTGCAGCCTCCGTGCCCGTTGCCGCCGCTCCCGCCCGGCACGACGCAGTCCCCGCCAAGGTCGACCCGAGGTACCAGATGCCCGGGTACTCGTTCCGCTCCCGCGAGCAACTGGCTGTCGACGCCGTGGCGGCACTCGCCATCGTGATGCGCCAGGACAACGTGGACGACCCGATGTACCTCGGGCTGCGCCGGCTCGTCTCCGACGAGATCGCCTCGCGCATGTCGCTCGACCCGGACAAGCTGCACCGCGCATGGAGCCGCGCACCGCGCGACCATCAGATCGCGGGGCTCGCCG
>CAYXRQ010000185.1:0-3718 GCA_964466765.1 uncultured Bifidobacterium sp.
TCGTGGAGTACGTGGAGGCCAAGGGACCGGCGTTCTGCGTGACCCACGGCGACTACCGGCTGGACAACATCCTGTTCGACCGTTCCAGGTCCGCGCTCTCCTGCGCCGTCGTCGACTGGCAGACGCCGGGGCACGGCAACGGAATCGCGGACCTCGCGTACTTCATCGGTGCGGGGCTGCTGCCCGCGGAGCGGCGCGCCCACGAGTGGGATCTCGTGGACAGGTACGTGGCGGGTATCGAGCGTTATGGGCACAAGGTGGACCGGCAGTGGGTGGAGCACCACTACCGCCGCGAGGCGATCAGTGGTGCCGTCATGGCCGTAGTCGCGTCGCAGATCGTGGGGCGCACCGAGCGCGGCGACGAGATGTTCGTGGCGATGGCCGCCCGCCATGCACTCCAGGGAATGGAGAACGGGGCCCTGTCGCAGCTGTGAACAGCGCGACGGAGACCCCGTCTGTTGCTCCAACTCCGCCCGCTGGAACGCCGCGAACGGTACCGCTCCCCGGGCAGAACGGCAACCTCGCTGGTGACCGCGCGCACCCTTGCTTGCTAGCGTTTCGCCATCCGTCGGGGGACGGGCACACACACGGGGGAACACGATGACCGTCTGGAACTACGGAAACCTGCTGCGCGGCATCGCCGAGAAGGACCCGGGCCGCACCGCCCAGGTGTTCGGCGACAAGAAGTACACCTGGGGCGAGTTCCACGACAGGTCGAACGCACTCGCCGTGGACATGGTGGAGGCGGGCCTCGGCCACCAGGCGAAGGTCGCCCACTACATGTACAACTGCCCCGAGTACCTGGAGGGCACGCTCGCGTCCTGGCTGGGCGGGTACGTGCCGTTCAACGTGAACTACCGGTATGGCCCCGAGGAGGTCTTCTACCTCTTCGACAATGCCGATGCCGAGGCCGTCATCTTCCACGGCGCGTTCGCCGGCCTGATCGACCAGGTCCGCGGCCGCCTGCCGCTGGTGAAGCGTTGGTACATGGTCCCCGACGCGGAGAACTCCGTGGTGCCGGCGTGGGCACTCGACTACAACTCGGTCGTGGCCGCGAAGAAGGCACCCGTGGTGCCGGTCGTCGAGCGGTCGGGCGACGACATGTTGTTCCTGTACACCGGCGGGACGACCGGCATGCCGAAGGGTGTGATGTGGCGCCAGGAGGACCTGTTCGCAGTGCTCGGCTTCGGCGCCAATGCGCTGTACGGGGTAGCCCCGGGCGAGTCGGTGCAGGAACTGGTCGACCGCGTGAACCCGGAGTGGCCGTGCCTGCGCGCGTACGTGGCCTGCCCGCTCATGCACGGCACGGGCCTCTTCTCCTCGTTCATCGCACTGGCAACGGCAGGCTGCATCGTGACCAACCCCAACCGTTCGTTCAGTGCGGCCGAACTGCTCGACATCGTGGAGCGCGAGAAGGTGAACACGATCGTGATCGTCGGGCAGGCCTTCGCAGGGCCGATCCTGGAGGCGCTCGACGCGAACCCCGGACGTTGGGACCTCTCGAGCGTCGGACAGATGGGGTCCTCGGGCGTGATGTGGAGCCAGGAGAACAAGAACGGCCTGCTGGAGCACATCCCCCAGATGGCCATCACCGACAGCTTCGGCTCGTCGGAGGCTGTCGGCATGGGCGCCTCGGTCGCAGTGAAGGGCGCCGCGCCGACCACGGCCAAGTTCCAGCTCGGCCCGAACTGTGTGGTGTTCAAGGAGGACGGCACGCGCGTCCAGCCCGGCAGCGGCGAGCGCGGCCTGGTGGCTGTCGGCGGCGCGATCCCGCTCGGCTACTACAAGGACGAGAAGAAGACGGCCGAGACGTTCCGCATCTTCGAGGGGCGCCGCTGGACGGTGCCCGGCGACTGGGCCGAGGTGAACGAGGACGGCACGTTGACGCTGCTCGGCCGCGGCTCGGTCTGCATCAACACCGGCGGCGAGAAGGTCTTCCCCGAGGAGGTCGAGGAGTGCCTGAAGACGCATGCCGGTGTCCGCGACGCCGTGGCCGTGGGCATCCCCGACGCACGATTCGGCGAGACGATCTGTGCCGTGGTCGAGCCGGAGCCCGGTTCGTCACCCACGCTGGAGGAACTGTCTGCCCACGTGAAGTCGCGCCTGGCGGCCTACAAGGCGCCGCGCAACCTGGTCATCGTGGACACGATCGGCCGCGCACCGAACGGCAAGGTGGACTACAAGCGGCTCAAGCAGCATTCCATGGACACCCTCGGGGTGAAGTGAGCAGAGCGGAGTCGCTGCGCGGCCGCATCTCGTCCTCCGGCCCGGTGCTGATGCCGGGGGTGTGGGACCCGTTGTCCGCGCTCCTCGCCGAACGTGCGGGTTTTTCCACCGTGTTCCTCTCCGGCTTCGCCCTGAGCGGGACGCTGCTCGGTGAGCCGGACATCGGAATCGTCGGGCAGGCCGAGATGGCTGACGCCGCCCGCCGCGTGTGCCGCGCGGTGCCGGGGCTGGAGGTGGTCGTGGATGCCGACACCGGTTACGGCAGCACGTCATCGGTGGCGCGCACGGTGGAGCTGTGGGAGCAGGCCGGCGCGGCGGGGATGTTCCTCGAGGACCAGGAGTGGCCGAAGAAGTGCGGCCACATGGAGGGCAAGCGCGTGGTCGAGCGCGACGAGTGGCTCTCGAAACTGCGCACCGCGCTGCGCGCGCGCGGCGACCTCCACGTCACCGCCCGCACCGACGCGCGCGCCGTGGTATCGCTGGACGAGGCCATCACCCGCGGGAAGATGGCTGCGGACCTCGGGGTCGACGCCGTGTTCGTGGAGGCGCCGCAGTCCGTGGCCGAGATGGAGGCGATCGCCGCCGCGCTGCCGGGCGTCCGCCTGGTTGCCAACATGGTCGAGAAGGGCAAGACGCCCCTCCTCACGCCCGCGGAACTGGGGGAGCTCGGCTTCTCGCTCATCGTGTCGCCCCTGTCCGGCCTCCTCGCCATGACGAAGGCGCTGGGGGACGCGTACGCCCGGCTGCGGGCCCTCGGGAGCATGCGGGACGGCCTGGGGGAACTGACCGGCTTCGACGAGTTCACGGACCTCGTGGGCCTGCCGAAACACCTCGCCAACGAGTCGACCGACCGCTAGTCTTCACGGAGCATTAAGAGAGACCGACAGGTCCGGCAACCGGGGTTCACGCCGCACGGTGCCTTCCCGCGAGAGCGGGGGATGTGGTCCCGCAGCCAGCGGGGCAACAGGGGCGTGCTCTCCCGGTGCAACGGACACACGGCCACGCGCCCGCACGGAAGGAGACACGGTGACGGCACACACGCAGCACGGCAATGCCCCGATCCCTGCCTCCGGCGCATGGACACCAGACCAGCCGGCAGGGAACCGCCGGTTCCATCACTTCGCCACCACCAGGCCGTTCACCCTGGAGGGGGGCGGCCAGCTCACCGACGTCACCACGGCCTACGAGACGTGGGGCACCCTGGATGCCGCTGCGTCGAACGCCGTGCTCGTGTGCCACGCATGGACCGGTGACAGCCATGCAGCGGGTCCTGCGGGTCCCGGCCATCCCACCCCCGGATGGTGGGAGGGGATCATCGGTCCGGGCAAGCCGATCGACACCGACAGGTACTTCGTGGTGTGCGCGAACGTGCTCGGTGGCTGCCAGGGCACCACGGGCCCGGCGTCACCCGACCCGTCGGACGGCAGGCCTTACGCACTGCGGTTCCCCGTGGTGACGATCCGCGACATGGTGCGCGCCCAGGCCCTGCTCG
>CAYXRQ010000186.1:0-3695 GCA_964466765.1 uncultured Bifidobacterium sp.
CCTTGGCGATGATGCCGACACGGTGCGCGAGCGCGTCAGCCTCCTCGAGGTACTGGGTGGTGAGGAAGATGGTCATGCCCATCTCCTCGTTGAGCTTGCGCACCTCGGCCCACACCGACGCGCGGCTCACGGGGTCGAGCCCGGTGGTGGGCTCGTCGAGGAACAGGACCTCCGGCTTGTGCACGAGCGCCGCGGCGAGGTCCAGCCTCCTCTTCATTCCCCCGGAGTAGGTGGACACCATCTGGTCGAGCGCATCGCCGATGTCCACCAGCCTCTCGAGGTCGGCGATCCGTTCGCTGCGCCGCGACTTGTCCAGCCCGTAGAGGCGGCCCTGCATGTCGAGGATCTCGCGGCCCGTCTGCTTCGGGTCGAGAGCGGCGTCCTGGAGGGCCACGCCGATGCGCATCCGCACGTTCTCGGTGTCGCTGCTGATGTCGTGGCCGGCGACCCGGGCGGTGCCGGCAGTCGGGTTCAGCAGGGTGGTGAGCATGCGGACCGTCGTGGACTTGCCCGCGCCGTTCGGCCCGAGGAAGCCGTAGATCTCGCCGCGCTCGATGTCGAGGTCGACCCCGTCGACGGCGCGCTTCTCGCCGAACACGCGGACCAGTCCGCGCGCCTCCACTGCGTGTGCGACCGGGGAATCCACCCCCCAAACGCTACCGCTGGGTCCCGCGTGCCTGTCTCCGCAGCTGGGCCTCGATGCGGGCGACCCGTGTGCGCGCCGGCGGGTGTGCAGTGACCAGTCGGTCGCGCCAGTGCGCGGGGCGCTCGCCGCCGCCCGCGTCGATGACACGGCGCAGGGAGCGCAGGAGGGGCTTGCCGAACCCCATCTCCACGGCGCGGGTGTCGGCCGCGAACTCGGCACCCTTGCCGACGGAGTTGCCGATCCACTGCGCGGCAGTGATTGCGGAGAGGAACACCCACGCGACGATGGTGAGGAGACCCGCCACGGTGCGCCCGACGACTGCGGCCGCCGGCGAGCGCCGCTCGAGCGTGTCACCTGCCGCCTGGGCGACGTTCTGCACGAAGTACCCGAGACGCGCGAAGAGGACGATGGGGATGGTCAGCCACTGGTTCACCGTGAGCGCGACGGTGTGCATGCCGAGGTGGTGGCTGAGTTCGTGGGCGAGCACGCCGGTGAGCTCGTCCTCCGGGAGGTTGTCCACCGCCCAGCGCGACACGACCATCAGGTGTCCGCCCGTTGCGAACGCGTTCAGTTCGTCGGAGTCGATGATGGCCAGCACGAACCGCGAGGGAGGGATGTGGTTCTGCTGGGCGACGACAGACCACGCACCGTGGAGACGGAGGCGCTCCTCGCGCGTGGGGCCGCGCGCACCGATGACCCGCTGCAGGAACAGCCGCTGGACCGGCTGCCAGAACAGAAGGATGCCGAGCAGGAACCATCCCGCAGCGAACAGCACGTACGGGACATTGACGACGAGCTGCACCACCCACCAGTACGCGGCGACGGAGGCGGCCCAGGCGGGCAGGAGGGCGATGACGGGAAGGACGGCGGCCACCGCGTGTCCGTCGATCCGTCGGGTCGACCCCATCCGGTCGGTGCGCGCCATGGCGACCAAGTCCACCAGCAGGCGGGACCGCCGTCAATGACCCCATGTCACCCGCGGTGGGAACCGCCGGGAGGGTGGTCACCTACACTCGGACACGTGACGGGGACTCGGCAGGACCGGATTGCGGCACGGGAGCGCAACCCGAAGTGGAAGAACGTCCCGCTGCGCATCGAGATGCTCGAGTGCATCAACTGCGACGCCTGCCTGAGGCACTGCCCGCCGCAGCTCGGCGCGATCTTCAACCACGGCGCGGACGTGGTCATCATCCCCGAGCTCTGCAGCGGGTGCGACAAGTGCCTCCCGGCATGTCCCGTCAACTGCATCTACCCGTTCCCCGACTGGCAGGAGGCCGGCCACCCCCAGGAATGGTGGGAAGTGCCCGGCTCCGGCGACGACCCCTACTGACACGACACGACCCGGCACCGGGACAGCAACAAGAAAGCAGGCGCACCATGCCAGGACCCACCATCCCCGGAGCCGAGCCGCTCTCCCACGAAGGGAAGGGTGACGTCGGCGCGCTGGTCCTCCACGGCTTCACCGGCAACCCCGGGTCGATGCGCGGGCTCGCGGAGGCGTGCGTCACGGCCGGGTTCCACGTGGAGATGCCGCAGCTGGCCGGTCACGGGACCGTGATGGAGGACATGATTCCCACGCGGTGGGCCGACTGGACGGCGGACGTGGAGGCGGCGTACCAGCGTCTCGCCGCGCGCGCGTCGCGCATCGTGGTGCTCGGTCTCTCCATGGGCGGGTCCCTCACGCTGTGGGCAGGCACGCGCCATCCCGAGGTGCGGGGGCTCGTGTGCGTGAACCCGGCGACCCTCCCGCAGCCGGCCGAGGTTCTCGACATGCTGAAGGGCATGGTCGAGTCCGGTCAGGAAGTGATGGACGGCATCGGGAGCGACATCGCGGACCCGGACACGCACGAGACCGCGTACCCCGGCACGCCCCTCGCGGCACTCCACTCGTTCCAGGTGGACGGGCTCGTCCCGCTGTCGCAGCAGTACGGCTCGCTCACGATGCCGTTGCTCCTCTTCACCTCGGTGCAGGACCACGTGGTGGACCCGGGCAACAGTGATGCGCTCGCGGCCGCGTACGGCGGCCCGGTGGAGCGTGTGATGCTGGAGCGCAGCTACCACGTGGCCACGCAGGACTACGACAAGGACGTCATCTTCGGGCGGTCGGTGGAGTTCGTCCGCAAGGTCACGGCCTGAGGCCGGGCACCCGCACGTGCTCCCCGCTCTGGTCGCCGCGATCCCCAGCCCGTCGTCGGGGTCGGTCCATCTCGGCCCGCTGAAGCTGAACGCCTACGGGCTGATGATCGCGCTCGGCGTGATCGTGGCGGTGCGCATCGCCGGACGCCGCGCCGGGGCGCGCGGGGTGACGGACGTCGACGGGTTCGCTGCGATCGCGATGTGGGGCGTCCCGGCAGGAGTGATCGGCGGGCGGGCATACCACGTCATCACGAGCACCGACTCGTTCCGCGGCCGCTGGGTGGAGGCGCTCTACGTGTGGCAGGGCGGCCTCGGCATCTGGGGCGGGATCCTCTGCGGGGTCCTTGCCGGACTGTGGAAGGCACGCCGGATGGGTCTCGACCCTCTCGCGGTGATCTCGTGCGCCGCCCCGGCGATCGCAGTCGCACAGGCGATCGGCCGGTGGGGGAACTGGTTCAACCAGGAGCTGTTCGGACGACCGACGGGCCTGCCCTGGGCACTCTCCGTCTCTGATGCCACCGCGATCAAGGCGGGGTACCCCGCCGGCACCACGTTCCACCCCACGTTCCTCTATGAGTCGCTCGGGTGCCTCCTCATCGCATGGGTGCTGGTGCGCATGGAGAAGAAGTGGGACCCCCCGCACGGCCGCCTCTTCGCCCTCTACGTGATGCTCTACACGGGCATGCGGTTCTTCATCGAGGGCCTGCGCGTCGACCCTGCCCGCGGCACGGGCGGGCTCAGGCTCAACCAATGGGTGTCGATCGCCGTGTTCTCGGCGGCCGGACTGCTGGTCCTGGCGGACCGTCGGCGTTCCCGCGGGACGACTGCAGGGTCTACGGTGGGTGACCATGAGTGAGTGCCTCTACGAATTAGTCGACCCTGGTGTCGCGGTCATCACGTTCAACAGGCCGGA
>CAYXRQ010000187.1:0-1086 GCA_964466765.1 uncultured Bifidobacterium sp.
AGCGCCTGCTTTGCAAGCAGGAGGTCGTGGGTTCGATTCCCATCGTCTCCACCACCGTGCCCCGGTCCGGGGACCCCGAAGATTGCCATATGAACACCTCGGTCCTCCTCATTTCGTGCCCCGACCAGCCGGGCATCGTCGCTGCCGTGGCCACGTGGGTGGCGGGCATAGGCGGCAACATCGTGCATGCCGAGCAGCACACCGACCGCCATGACCAGGTGTTCTTCCAGCGGGTCGAGTTCACCCACGCCGACACCATCTCCCTCGACAGCCTCCGCGCCGGCTTTGCCGCGCTGGCGGCCAACTGGAACATGGACTTCAGCCTGAGCGCACTGCCGTGGAGGCCGCGCACGGCGATCCTGTGCTCGCGCCATCTCCACTGCACGGCGGACCTGCTGTCGCGCACCACGTACGGCGACCTCGGCCTGGACGTGGCCGCCGTGGTGTCGAACCATGCTGATGCGCAGCAGCTCGCGACGTCGTTCGGGCACGCATTCGTGCACGTGCCGGTGAACGAGGGCCCGCACGGCCGCGCGGAGCAGGAGGAGATGCTCGGCGGGGTGCTCGACTCGCTCGGCGTCGACCTGGTGATCCTCGCGCGCTACATGCTCGTCCTGCCGCCGCCGATCGTCAGTGCATGGGCGGGCCGCATGGTCAACATCCACCACTCGTTCCTCCCCGCCTTCGTGGGTGCGAACCCGTACCGCCAGGCGCATGACCGCGGCGTGAAGGTGATCGGAGCCACTGCGCATTACGTGAGCGAGGTGCTGGACGAGGGGCCGATCATCGCCCAGGACGTGGCGCACGTGTCCCACCGCGACGACGTGGCGGACCTCACGCGCATCGGCCGTGATCTGGAGACGACCGTGCTCGCCCGTGCCGTGCGCGCCCATGTGGAGCACCGCGTGCTCACCTGGAGCAACCGCACCGTGGTGTTCGGGTGATGGCCCGCTACGCAGGCATCTACAACGCGGACGGCACGCTGCTGGGCGAGCTGACCTACGTGCTGCGCAAGTACACGGGCCGCGGGCACTGCGAGCTGTGCGACATCACCCACGGCACGGTGCGCCGCAAGCCCGGCTGGGA
>CAYXRQ010000187.1:1186-3647 GCA_964466765.1 uncultured Bifidobacterium sp.
TGTCATCGACGGCGCCAGCCGTGACCTCCATGATCACCGGTGCACACGTGATCAACGGCGCAGATGTCTCAATGAACGAGTTGACCGTCTCATCGGCGGACGACTCCGTGTAGTGGAGGTACTCCACCCACGCAGACGTGTCCACGAGGACGCTCACTTTTGCCCACGCATCTCTTCGAGATCTCCGTCCCAGCCCGACCCACGCATGGCCAGGAACTCCTCGCGGGTCGCCTTGCGCGGGACCAGCCGGTTGAGCGCGTAGTTCACGGCTTCCTTCATGGTCTTGAAGCCGTAGCGTTCCATCACCCGTCTGACGGCCTCCTCGTCGATGTCGATGTTCGTGCGTGCCATGGGGGCATCATACACATCGCATACACATCGTGTTTGTTGACTTTCTGGGGTCTCCCGGTTGGTGGTCATGCCCCCATGTGCGCGCGGGCCGGCAGCGAGGGAAACCTTCTGTCAGGGCTTCTTGATCGTCAGGTCGAGCGCCGCGCGGTTGGAGCCGCCCGTCAGGGACTGGCCGGCACCCACCAGCTGGAACGACCACGTGGCACCGGAGGCCGCGGAGTCCCATGCCGAGCCGATGCAACCCTTCACGTCGAGAGTCATCGTCAGCTTGTTGGCCGATGTGCTGCTGTCAGAGTCCTCCGACTGCTTGTCATACAGCGGCCACAGTCGCTCGGCCATGTCCGTGCCAGTGGTGGCGGTGAAGCTCGTGTCGTAGGCGGAGTAGTTGGCCACGCCGCACCCGGTGTCGTTGCCGCCCTGCGGCGAGTAGATGAAGCCGTAGCGCAGGCCGCCCATGTCCTTGAACGTGCCCGACTCGCCGGTGGTCACCAGGCGCTGCGGGCGGAAGAACTCCACCTTCACCTTGCCCGAGGAGTCGGCAGTGAGCGCGCCGGACGTGTACGCGGCGTCGTTCACCCTGGTGATGCCGGGCACGGTGACGGCGTGCGGGTTCAGCATCATCACCACGGACTTCTCCTCGCCGCTCGCCAGCACGTAGCGCACGGTGTAGACATCGCCGGGCTTCATGGTGTCGAGCGTCTGGGCGCCCTGGTTCGGGAACATGCTGGCCAGCCAGTACACGTTGTTCGGGTCCTGGGCCCTGTTGCGGTTGTTGAGGAACAGCGAGTTCTTCCCGCCCGGGTTGGTGCCGAGCGTCTGGTCGAGACCGGAAGTGGCAGGTGCACTCTTGTCCTCGACCGTGAACCCGCCGCCGTATGTGGACCACTCCACGCCGGTGTTGTTGTTGATGAGGTGCGTCTGCGTGGTGCGCGCGGTGGGGGCGGTGCCGCCGCAGTACACGAGCTCGCCGCAGTCGACCCACGCGTACTTGACGCTGTTGAGGGTGCTCGCCTTGTCGCCGCTCACAAGGTTGTTCTGGCCGATGAAGAACTGCACCTGGTAGTGGCCGCTGGTGCCGAGGACCGCGGTGATGTCCGCCGCGCTGAGCGACGGGGAGATGTTCGCGTTGTAGAGCGGGTTGGTGCTGCGCAGCGACACCCAGGGGTTCATGGCGGCGGTCGCCGTGGTGGTCTGGTCCACTGCGTCGATCACCTGGTCGCCGTCGTCATCGGCATCGAGGGCGTTCGGGATGCCGTCCACGTCCAGGTCGGCGCCCAGCACCGGCTCGGAGTCGAACGCGCTCGCGCCTTTCACGCCGTTCTTCGACTTCGAGCAGGACTTCTTCTTCGCCGCCAGGTACGACATCTTCACGATGCCGCCGGTGCCTGCCGCCGCGGGGAGTCCTGCTGACGACTTCGCGGGGATGGCGGTGGACATGTACGTGGACACCTTCGGTGCCTTCTTCGGGATGGCGGCGCCGCCCTTCACCGAGAGAGTCCCCAGGTTCACCGACACGCCTGAGAGGCGCGCCTTCGAGCACCACGCGGTGCCCACCTTTTCCTTCGCGATCACCACTGGCCCGGCGTAGCGGTTCTTGGTGTCCACCAGCTGCAACGAGGCCTTCTTCGCGAGCGTCTTGGAGGTGGTGATCACGAACTTGCCGGAGGCATCAGCCTTGGCAGCCACCGCCGACCCGCCCGGGGTCACCATGAGGACGGTGTACCCGGCCTGAGCGGCGCCCAGGCTGCCCTGCACCTTCACAGAGGCGGCCCCGGCGACCGGTGCGCCGACGCTGATGGCGGCCCCGGCGATCGAGACGGCGGCGAATGTGGACAGAGCACGGCGAAACGGCTTCATGGCCCCCCTTTAGGTGTGTGGCCCGATGATAGAAATCTTTTCTACCGTCCGCAAGGGTTGCCGAGGTGTTTCGGGGTCAGCCGGGGGGCATGAGGGCCGTGATGACCCGGGTGAGCAGGGCCTCCCAGGACTCCTTGCTCGGCAGTTGGTCGCCGTACACGGTGGCGAGCGACGTGCCGAGGGGAATGACCTCCAGCAAGAAGGCGAGCGCCCGCGAGTCAAGGGACCCGTCCAGGAGCCCGGCCTTCTGGGC
>CAYXRQ010000188.1:0-3641 GCA_964466765.1 uncultured Bifidobacterium sp.
TCGCCGTCACGGTCGCGGCCGTCGTGATGAACCTGCCGTGGGCGGCCGCCTACGCCCGCGAAGGTTGGTGGGAAGCCGTCACAGGGGCGCCGGTGGAGGGCGGTCGGTCCCTCGGCATCGGGCGCCTCGCCACGTTCCAGGTGGGCGACTACGTGCTCGGGCAGGTCGCGGTCCTCCTCGTGGTCCCCGTCATCGGCGCGATGCTCGTGGTTCGCGGGTCGCGCCTGCCGTGGGCCCTGCGCGGCGCGATGCTCTCGATCATCGGTTTTCTCGTCGTCTTCCTCGACGACAAGGCACTCCTCCCGGCGCACCTCCCGGAGCCGGCGGTCATGCTCGTCCCCGTCGCGTTCGGCCTCGCGGTGTGCGCCGGTTCCATGGGCGCCGGCCTCAACATCGACCTGCGGCGAGGCCGGATCTCGTGGCGACAGCCGCTCGGTTTCCTCGTGGCGGGAGCATTCGCCGTGGGTCTGGTGCCGGGCGCCGTGAACGCGGTCGGCGGTGACTGGAACCAGCCCGGACTGTCGCTCTCGCGTCTGCTCGCCCAGCTCCCGGACGGCGACGGCGCCGGTGACTACCGCACGCTCTTCGTCGGTGACCCGCGCGTTCTCCCCGCGTCGCCCTCGAACATCGGCTGGGGAATCGCCTACTCGGTGGTGAACGGACGTGACGCCGACCTGGAGGACGGATGGGAGACCGCACCGACGCGTGCGAACGAGAGCGCATCCCGCGCGGTGCGCGGCATCGTTCGCGGCACAACGGCGCGGGCGGGGAGACTCCTCGCGCCGCTCGGGGTGAGGTACCTGGTGGTGCCGATCGTGGACGGCGGGCAGTCGACGCGCGACGAGCCGGTTGCCGAGCCGCGTGGTCTCGTGGATGCGTTGTCGCGCCAGCTCGACCTGAAGCGGAGGTTCTCGTCCCCTGACCTCGCGATCTTCGAGAACTCCACGTGGCTTCCCGTGGCATCGGTCCTCTCGCCGGCGGCGGCGGAGGCATCCCGCCTCGCGGGGGCAGAGTCGGTGATCGCCGCGGACCTGGGCGGCGCCGTCCCCGTGATGCCCGGCGTCACCGTGCGGCGCAGCGCGACCGCCGTGGCGGGGCCCGGTGTCCTGCACCTCGCGGTCCCGTACAGCGACCGTTGGCGCGTGGAGGTGAACACCGGCGGTGCCTCCCGCGAGATCGCGACTTCGCCCGCGTTCGGGCTGACGAACGCCGTCGAGATCCCGGAGGCCGCGACGGTGACGCTCTCGGTGCGCACGTCGTGGCTGCGCACGCTGGTCACGTTGCTGCAGATCGCCCTGTGGGCCGTGGTCACCTGGTTCTCCGTCCCGCGCCGCAGGCGCAGGCGAAGGCGCGACCACGTGGCGCAGTTCGACGCGGCCATCACGATGGGGGCGCCGTCGTGAGATTGCTGCGCAGGTTCGTGGGTTTCGCGCTCGTGGCAGCCGGGGTGGCGGCGATCGTGGTCGTCGACCGATACGAGCCGCAGGGCCTGGAGGGCGCGGCCGCGGCCGGAGGGACGCTGAGCGCGTTCCCGCAGGTCCAGGAGGCGAGGCGCATCAGTTCCTCCTGGTTCTGTCCCGGCGCCGCCGCCGGCGACGGTGTGACGAGCGCGTTCGTGAACATCTCGAACCCGGGCGACCAGGACCTCGTCGCGTCCGTGTCGTTCCTCTCCGCGGACCCGGCGGAGCAGTCGACCATCACGGTCAAGCCGAGGTCCCGTGAGCAGGTCGAGTTCCTCCGCGGCCGCACCTTGGGGGTGATCGTGCCGCAGGTGGAATTGATCGGCAGCACGGGGACGGTCGAGCAGCAGCTCGACTTCCCGGGTGGCGACGTGACCTCGCAGTGCGTGCCGGACACGTCTCCCACGTGGTTCTTCGCGGACGGTTTCACTGCCGAGGGGAGCAGCCAGCGCGTCGTCATCACCAACCCGTACCCGGACCCAGCCGTGGTGAACATGACGTACACGACGAACGAAGGATCGCGCGAGCCGGCGAACCTCCAGGGGCTCATCATCGCCCCGCGCTCGGCGAGGAGCCTCGCGATGTCTGACCTCGGCGCCCAGGACGAGCCGCGGCTGGCGGTTGCGGTGCAGGCCACCACGGGCCGGGTCGTCACGTCGCGCATCCAGCACTACCTCGGTGCGGGACGGCTGGGCTACTCCACGACGACAGGCATCCCGCGTGCGCTCGACCAGTGGTGGTTCACCTCCGGCCGCACCGGTGCGTCCGTTCTCGAGCAGCTCATCGCCCACAACCCCGGCACGGTGCCGTCGAAGGTCCAGGTCACGTTCTTCGGTGAGGGCATCACGAACGGACTGCCGATCGATGAGACGAACGTGGCCGCCACGCCGACCAGCGAGATCGAGATCCCCGCGGGGGGCATCGTGGCGATCGACACGAACGCGGTCGCCGACCTGCCCAAGGGTGACCACGCGATGGTCGTGTCGGTCCTGGAGGGACCGCCGGTGGTGGTCGAGCACGTCCTGTCACAGCAGACGGGCGGCAGCTCGTTCACTGCGGTGACGAACGGCCTCGCGGACGGGCTGCTCTCGCCCGTGTGGCGCCTGCCGAGCGGTCTCGTCGGTGGCGCGCTGAACGCGGTGTCCGTCCTCAACACCACCGCGACGGACGGGAGTTTCACCGTCTCGGCGTTCGGCCCGGGCGGCAAGGTCGCGCTGCCCGGCCTGGAGAACGTGGCGCTCGGTCCTGCATCCGTGGTCAGCCTGGACGTGCCACCCGACGTTCCGCTTGGGGAGGTCATCATCGAGGCGACGGTGCCCGTGGCGGTGCAGCGGCGCATGGCGCGCAACCACGGGCTCGTGGGGTTCTCCATCGTGGGCGCGCTGCCGGTGAGGGTGTCGCGGTGACGAACCTGCTTCTCGTGGCGGCCGGCACGGCACTCGCGCTGGTCGTCTCGCTCGTCGCACGCCGGCGCCGCCCGGATGCGCCGACCCAGGGCGGCTTCCAGCTGCCCGTGCAGGTCGACCGTTCCGACTTCCCGCACCCGGACACGCCGTGGCTGGTGGTCGTGTTCACGTCCGCCACGTGCAACGCGTGCGCCGACGTCCTGTCGAAGGCGCGCGTCACCGAGTCGCGCGAGGTCGCCGTCGTCGACGTGGAGTACACCGAGAGGCGGGACCTCCACGACCGCTATGCGATCGCGGCCGTCCCGTCGCTCGTGGTGGTCGACGCTGTCGGTGCGGTCCGGGCGGGTTTCCTCGGGCCGGTGAAGGCCCAGGACCTGTGGGCGGCCGTCGCCGAGTGCAGGGAGCCCGGCTCGACGCCGGCGCACGACACGCCGCTCGGCGGGACCGACGCCGGTCGCCCGGACTGACGCCCGGCCACCGTCGCGGTCAGGCGATCGGTGCCTCGGTGGCGGCGGGGGAGTCGAGCGCCTGCTGCACGAGACGGCCGACAGTGGGGCCGTCGATGGTCTCCTGCTCGAGGAGCGCGTCCGCGACGAGGTCGAGGCCCTTGCGGTGCTTCGTGAGCAGCTGGTGGGCGCGCTCCTCCTGCTCGCGCAGGATGCGCGAGATCTCGTCATCGAGCATCTTGGCGGTGGAGTCGCTGTACTCGCGGCCGCTCGTCATGAGGTCCTCGCCCAGGAACACCTGCTGCTGCCCGTGCCAGGCCATCGGCCCG
>CAYXRQ010000189.1:0-3640 GCA_964466765.1 uncultured Bifidobacterium sp.
CGCTCAGCGGGTGGACGACGTCGCCGTCCGGTGCCGGCGGGTCGATCTCCGCGAGGTTCTCGGCCATGGTGCGGCCGGTGCAGGTGAGGACGTCACCGTGGAGCAGGCCGTTGTCGAGCAGGTGCTTCAGCACCACCGGCACGCCGCCGATGCGGTGCATGTCCGTCATGTGGTACCTGCCACCGGGCTTGGTGTCGGCGATGTGGGGCACCTTCTCGGCGATGCGGTTGAAGTCGTCGAGCGACAGCTCGACTCCGGCCTCGTACGCGATGGCGAGCAGGTGGAGCACCGCGTTGGTGGACCCGCCGAGCGCGTTCAGGATCGCGATGGCGTTCTCGAACGCCTTCTTCGTGAGGATGTCCCGGGGGGTGATGCCGAGCCGGAGCATGTTGACGACCGCCTCGCCGGCGCGCTCGGCGTCGCCCTCGCGGGAACGGTCGATGGCCGGCGCGGACGCGGTGCCCGGCAGGCTCATTCCGAGTGCCTCGGCGATAGAGGACATCGTGTTGGCGGTGAACATGCCGCCGCAGGCACCCTCGCCGGGGCACGCCGCGCGCTCGATGTCGGTCAGTTCGTCCTGGGTCATGGTGCCGGCGGCACAGGCACCCACTGCCTCGAACACCGTGGTGATGTCGATGTTCTTGCCGTTGTGCACGCCCGGCATGGTGGACCCGTTGTAGACGAAGACGCTCGCGAGGTTGAGGCGGGCGGCGGCCATCAGCATCCCGGGGATAGACTTGTCGCAGCCGGCGAGACCGACGAAGCCGTCGAACCTCTCCGCGTGCACGACCGTCTCGACGGAGTCGGTGATGACCTCGCGCGACACCAGGCTGGCGCGCATGCCCTCGTGGCCCATGCTGATGCCGTCGGACACTGTGATGGTCCCGAACTCGAGCGCCACACCACCCGCGTCCCTGACGCCCTTCTTCGCGCTCTCGGCGAGACGGCGAAGCGACATGTTGCAGGGGGTGACCTCGTTCCAGCTGGATGCGATGCCGATCTGGGGCTTCACCCAGTCGTCGTCGCCCAGCCCGACCGCGCGCAGCATGGCCCGGGAGGCCGCCTTCTGGATGCCGTCCGTGACGTCACGGCTCCTCGGCTTGATGTCGATGGGGGTTCCGTCCTGCTGCTGGGCCATGGCAAGAGGCTATTGCGCGGCGCACCCCGCTTCACCTGCAGAAATCCTCAGGCGTCGACCGGTTCCTTCTTCGGGGACTCCACGCGGGGCCGGCCGCCCTTGACGAACAGCCAGGTCACCGGCACGAGGTAGGCGAGGTACGCGAACAGGCGGATCCGCTCGGTCGAGGCATGCCAGCCGAAGAACCCCTTCATGAAGTCGTAGAAGGCGCCCTTGGCCCAGAGACCGGACTCGACGGTCCACACCGGCTCCCAGATCCAGCCGGTCTCGATCTCCAGCATCTCGCGCGTCTCGTGGAAGAACTTGCCGACCAGCCCGGCCGCGAAGAGGATGAGGAGGATGCCGGTCACGTTGAAGAACGTCCGCAGGTTGAGCCTGTGGCCCGCGCTGTAGAACACGCGCCCCAGCACCGCCGACAGGGCGAGGCCGATCAGGCCGCCGACCACGACACCCGACCCGCTGGAGGACGACGTCTCGGCGGACAGGAGGAAGAGCACCGTCTCCAGTCCCTCGCGCAGCACGGCGACGAAGGCGATGACGGCGAGCGCGCCGGCAGTGGTTGCGGCCTCGACCTGCGAGCGGAGCTGGGCCCCCATCGTGCGCGAGTGCTCGCGCATCCAGAAGATCATCCACGTGAGGACCGACGCCGCAGCGAGAGCGATGACGGCCTCCACGCCCTTCTCCACGGAACCGTGCAGCCCGCCGACGGCGACGTTGATGATGATTCCCGCGACAACGCACAGACCGGCAGCCAGGCCTGCGCCCCGCCAGACTGCGGCCACTTCGGAACCGCGGCCCGTCTTGACCAGGTAGGACACAAGAATCGCGAGGACGATCGCGATCTCGAGCCCCTCGCGGAGTGTGATCAGAAATGCTGCGCCCATGGGGATTCCTCCGTGTCGGGGGTGTCGTAGGGGTGTTAGGTCTCCCTTATGTTAGGGGTGCCGAACATCTCTGTCAACCCCGCGGAAGGGCCCCGTCGGTCAGGTGCGGCTGGACCCGAACCCGAACAGGTTGCTGGCCACCTTGCGCATCTGGATCTCCTCGGAACCCTCGGTGATGCGGTACCGGCGGTGGTGCCTGTAGATGTGCTCGAAGGGCATGTGGCGGCTGTACCCCACCCCGCCGCACGTCTGCATCGCCCGGTCGGCGGCGTCGCACGCCAGGCGGTTCGCCCGGTAGTTGCACATGGCCACGAGGTGCGTGACCTCCATGTGGTGCTTGTGGTCGAGCATCCACGCCGTGTACCGGATCATCTGGCGCAGCATCGCCGCCTCGGTGTGCAGCTCCACGAGCGGGAACTGGATCCCCTGGTTCACGCTCAGCTTCTTGCCCCACGTGATGCGCTCGTTCGAGTACCGCACGGCCTCGTTGATGCAGTACTGCGCCGCACCGAGCGACGATGCCGCCTGGCGGATGCGGTTCTCGTGGACGAAGTGCTGGGCGAGCGCGAGTCCCTGCTCCATCGGGCCGAACACAGCCTCCGGCCCGACGCGGACGTCGGTGAGGCTGACCTCTGCGTGGTCCGTGGGCATGTTGAACGTCCACCAGAAGAACTCCACCTTGAATCCAGGAGAATCGGTGGGAACAAGAAAAGCAGTGATGCCAACGGGATCGCCGGGCTTGCCGGAGGTGCGGGCGAAGATGATGTCGTGTGTGGCGTGGTGCAAACCACTGTTCCATCGCTTCATTCCGTTCAACACCCACTCGTCACCGTCGCGGTAGGCCGTGGTCTCCATGTAGGTGGCATCGCTGCCGTGGTTCGGTTCGGTGAGGCCGAACGCAAGTCGGCGCGTGCCGTCGAGAAAACCCGGCATCCATGCCGCCTTCTGCGCATCGGTTCCGAAGTCACGCATCATGAGAACCGTCGGGAAGTTTCCGACGATGCTCGACTCGTTCTGCAGATCGTTGTGCAGACCGAGACCTCTTGTCGCGAGGTGCTCGCGAATGATTGCCATTTCAAGGTTGCTCGCGTTGCGTCCTCCGTACTCTGTCGGCAATGCCAGACGAAGCCACCCGGCGGCGTCGGCACGGCGACGCATTTCGCGCAGCAACGCCTCCCAGTCGGCCCGCGGAACACCGCCGTTGTCGAAGTCGGTGCGTGCCCACTCGCGACGGTGATCGAAGAACCTGATGTTGTCGTCTTGCTGTTCGAGTGGTTTGATCTCGCCCTCGATGAATTCATCGAGGGCGTCGAGCGTGGCTTGAATTTCGTTCGGGATCGCGAAGTCCATTACCCGAGGGTAGGCGACGCATTTCGCATGTCTCGAACGGCCCCACCATCGGTTACCCAACGGTAGGTGAGGCAAGATGGAGGCTCGAAGAGAAAGCACAGGTCGAGAAGATGCCAGCAAGCCAAGTCACACGCGTAGGAGTAGTCGGTTGTGGACTGATGGGATCAGGCATTGCCGAGGTGTGCGCGAAGGCCGGGCTCGACGTGATGGTTCGCGAGATCAACGCTTCGGCGATGGAAGCAGGACAAAAGCGCCTCACGACGTCGCT
>CAYXRQ010000190.1:0-1327 GCA_964466765.1 uncultured Bifidobacterium sp.
GCCCGCGCAGAACGCGGGGTCCGCGCCAGTGAGGATGATGACGTCGACCGCGTCGTCGGCCTCTGCCCGCTGCAGCAGCCGCGGCAGCAACGACAGCACCTCGGAGTTCAGGGCGTTGCGCTTGTCCGGGCGGTTCAGGGTGACGGTGGCGATGCCGTCGCTCGCCTCGTAGAGGACGACGTCGGTGCCTGCAGGCGTGCTCATGGGGCAACGGTAGGCCACCGGGCGGGGGCGGGGCGAAGCGCGTGTGGAAGACTGACGCCCCATGAGCCTCGTACTTGTCTCGGTCACCGACGGGGTGGCCACACTCACCCTCAACAACCCCGATGAGCGCAACACGCTGACCCAGCCGATGGTGGAGGAAATCACCGCGGCAATGGACGAGATCGAGGGCAACGAGAAGATCGGTGCCCTCCTGGTCACCGGCGCCGCGCCGGCGTTCTGTGCAGGGGCCAACCTGGGCAACCTGCAGACGGCGAGCGGCCAGAGCCTCGGCACGATCTACGAGGGGTTCCTGCGCATCGCGCGCAGCCCGCTGCCGACGATCGCCGCCGTCAACGGCGCCGCTGTCGGTGCCGGCATGAACCTGGCGCTCGGCTGCGACCTGCGCATCGCGGCGCGCCGCGCGAAGTTCGACACCAGGTTCCTCCAGATCGGCATCCACCCCGGCGGCGGGCACACCTGGATGCTGCGCCGCATCGCCGGCCCCCAGGCCGCCATGGCCGCGGTGGTGTTCGGCGAGGTGCTGGACGGCGCGGAGGCAGAGCGCATCGGGCTGGCGTGGAAGTGCGTGGACGACGACAAGCTGCTCGAGGCCAGCCAGGAGATGGCAGCACGTGCCGCCTCCCGCCCGCGCGCGCTCGTTGAGGTCACCAAGCAGACCATCAAGGACATGCACGACGTGACCACGCACCCCGATGCCGTGGCGCGCGAGCTGGAGCCCCAGCTGTGGAGCACCAAGCAGCCGTGGTTCGCCGAGATGATCGGCGCAATGCAGAAGAAGATCAGCAGCAAGTAGCCGCCGGCCCTCCCCGGCTCAGCTGAGCGTGATGCGCACCTTCTGGGCCGCGTTGCCGCCGGGGCCCGAGGGCTCCACCTGGATGTCGAAGTCGCCGCCACCGACCTGCCACACCGCGTTGCGCGGCGCCACGCCGTAGCACTTCGACATCTGCCACTGCAGCACCAGCTGCGGCTTGACCGCCTCGTCGATGGGCTGGTCGGACGTCATGGTGGTGTCGGTCGTGAGGATCGCGTCGCACTTGCCCGGTGACGGGTTGCCGTTCGGGATGTCCGGGGTCCACTTGAAGCCGCCGAGGTCGTAGAACTG
>CAYXRQ010000190.1:1427-3633 GCA_964466765.1 uncultured Bifidobacterium sp.
TGGGTCGGCTGGCCGGCGGCCGGGAGCTCGCGGCCCTGAGGGTCGCATGTGGTTGTGCCGGGTGGCGAGCACGGGTCACCGACAGCTGCAATCGACACCGTGAAGTCGCCGCTGCTGACCGTCTGGGTCTTGCCGTACGTGCCCACGCCGATCGGCTTGCCCTTCGACGCCTTTGCCAGGCTGCCCGTGGACGTGTCCGCCAGCTTGGCCTTCGCGAGAGCGACGGCGTAGCCCTGCATCGCTGTCACCTTCTTGATCTGCACGGTGCCGACAGCGATGGTGCTTGCGGTCGACTTCTTCAGTTTCGACGTCACCTTGGACGCCTTCGATGACGAGGTTCCCGACCAGCCGACCACGACGGGTCCGTAGTACGCACCCTTGCCGCTCGAGGCGCCGGAACTCGCGACCATCTGCATGGTCGCGCCGGCGGTCGTGGAGACGTTCGCCGTCTTGAGGGTGATCTTCTGGTTCGACTTCGTGACCTTCGCCGAGGCGAGCGTCTGGCCCTTCGCCGACACGAGGAGAACGGTCATGTTCTGGGCGCCCTTCATGGTGGCCGTCACCTGGAACGACTTGCCCGCGGCCTTCACCGCGGCGCGGACGGGTGTGACCCCGAGGATGCTCACTGCCGAGCAGACGGACAGGGTGATCGCGATGGAACGACGGGACAGGACTCCCACGGTTGCCTCCTTCGTGCAGCCCCGGCGCGGGACTGAAATTCACTCAGACGGTACCATCACCTCTCGTGATGGTGCGTCGATTCCTTGTGGCGACTGCACTAGCGGCGTCCGGCATGCTCGCGAACAGCACAACCACAGCGGTTTCCGCACCCCTGGAGATTTCCTGGAACCTCGACCGGATCAACCAGGCATCCCTGCCCCTCGACGGCAATGCCTCCATGGGCACTCTCACCGGGGAGGGCATCGACATCTACGTGGTGGACACGGGTGTGCGCCCCACGCACGAACAGGTCAACGGGAGGGTCGTGGCCGGGATCGACGTGATCCCCGAGGAAGAGGTGGACGGAGCCTTCCCGCCGCCCACCCGTGACTGCGACGGTCACGGCACCCACGTGGCCACCACGGCCGCCGGCACCACCGTGGGCGTGGCCGTGCGCGCACGCGTGATCGCCGTGCGCGTCCTCGACTGCGTCGGCGACGGCGAGGTCGACGGCGTCGTCACCGCGCTCGAGTGGATCAGGGACCACCACCAGTCCGGCAGGCTCGCAATCGCCAACCTCAGCCTCGGGGTGGACCAAGGGGACAACGGCCTGGCGATCATCGACATGGTGAAGGAGCTCGCCGATGACGGCGTCATCACGGTCGTGGCGGCAGGCAACGGCGACGGTTCCGGCCGGGGGATGGACGCGTGCAGGGTGGCACCGGGCAGCGAGCCCGTCGCGGTGACCGTCGGTGCGACCACGCGCACCGACGCCGCAGCCTCGTACTCCAACTTCGGACGGTGCGTGGACATCTGGGCGCCCGGCGGGGACAGGGCCTCGGGCATCGTGGCGGGTTGGTACCGCAGCGACACCGATTACGACACGGACATCGGGACCTCCATGGCGGCCCCGCTCGTGTCGGGCGTGCTCGCCCTCATGGCCCAGCAGCAGCCGTCGCTGTGTGTCACGCAGATGACCGATGCCCTCCTCGAGCGCGCCACGAAGAACGCCGTCACTGGACTCGACGCAACGTCGTCCAACAGGCTCCTGCGCGCCGACACGGCCCTTGTCACCTCGCTCGTCGCGCCGGGCCGGCCGTCGAACATAGTCATCACCCCCGACTCGTCGTCGCTGCTCGTGGGCTGGGACGCGCCGTGCGACGGCGGCAGCTCGATCACCTCCACCAAGGTGTCCCTGATCCACGGTGGCCGCACCGTGAAGTCGGTGACGGTGCCGCCGGGCAAGCGTGCCGCCCGCCTCCGGGGCCTCGTGCCGGGGCGCACGTACTCCGTGGTCGTCAAGGCCTCCAACGCAGTCGGCCCCGGCGGGGCGACCGCGCGCGTCCGGGCCCCCCGCGTGACGGGTCTGCGGGTGACACGGGCGATCGGCCGCGACGCACTCGTTTTCACGGACACAGGCGGGACGGTCGTCCTGCGCACGCTGACCCCGCGGATCTGCACCGTGAAAGGGATCAACCAGCGGCTCGTGGGGGTGCGCCCGGGGCGCTGCCGGTACACGGTGCGCCTGGAGAACGCCCAGGCCGAG
>CAYXRQ010000191.1:0-1391 GCA_964466765.1 uncultured Bifidobacterium sp.
CAGCATTGAACCCGCTGCTTCGGCTAGCTGTTTGGAGGGACGAACGGGGGACGTGTCAACGGCATGCAATAGGTCTATCCCTGCCCCAGAAACGATTCTTGAGGTGATCATCATCTGAACCTTCTCGACTTCTCCCTTTATGAAGATGGGTGCTTTCTCAAGGCTCTCGTCATAACGGTGATCGCGAACGACAGTTCCGGATGTGCAGTTGTGTAAGTAGGCACAGGCTGCTACTTGGATGTCATTTGAGTAGACGAACTCGTTGAACTGCTGCAAGTGGGATGCATAAGACCACGCCTGATACGAGGGATGAAGAGTAGGTCGAACCGAACCGCCGACGAATGTCTGAACATGGTCTGGAAGAACATCGAAATCAATGTCCGTCCACTGCTTCAGCTCGATAATGATGATCGAATCGTGGCCTCTGGAGTCCTTGCCTGCGACGAGAAAATCGATCCGGAACTTGCGACCATTTACGCGGTACTCAATCGCCACGGCAGATTCGCCTGGAATGGCGGGGTCGTTCATGACGTGAGACATGGCATTTCCCAGAGAATTCTTCCAGGATTGATACTCGGCGAAGCCCACGTTTATGTTCAGATTCGCTAACACGGCGTCGCGAACCCTGTCTTCGATGACCGGAGCGTCCTTCAGGAACTGACTCTTTGTTGCAACGTATGCGAGCACGAACTGAGGCTAGTTGGGGCCGGGTCGGGGCAAGTCGGTCGCGCGGGTCGAGTCTCCTGAAGCAGTCACTGCAGCCCCGAACCCCACCAGCGTTGCCAATGTGAACGCGCTCTGCTGGAGGAGGGGGCCGGGGCGCCCCATCAGCTCGCCGATCACGATCGGCAGGGTCTTCGTGTCGCCCCGTGTCAGGAACGACGTCGCGCCGAACTCGCCCAGGCTCACCGCCGCACTGATGCCCGCAGCTCTCGACAGCGCTGGTGCCAGAAGGGGCAGCTGAACGCTCCGCCACGTTCGCACCGGTCCCGCGCCCAGGTCTGCCGCCGACTCCAGCAGTTCGGTGCCGATGCCACGCAGCGCCGGGCCGATCACCCGCACCGCGAGCGGAAGTGCGATGACCGCGTGGATCACCGGCAGCATCCACCATTGTCCGCGCCAGTCGAACGGTGCGGCGTCGAAGGTGACGATGATGCCGAGGCCCAGCGTGACCGCGCTCACCAGCAGCGGTGCCAGGCTCGCCCGTTCGGCGATGCCGGCACTAGTGCGGCGGCACGCGAGAAGCGCCAACGGGACAGTGACCGCCACGGTGAGCGCGGCGAACCACAGCGAGTTGCGCACGGCAGTGGCAACATCCACTCCCACGCCGTCCAGAGACCCGTCGAACAAGGCGCGGAAGCCCACCAGGGTCCACCTGCCGTCCAGCCGGA
>CAYXRQ010000191.1:1491-3598 GCA_964466765.1 uncultured Bifidobacterium sp.
GACCCGTCGAACAAGGCGCGGAAGCCCACCAGGGTCCACCTGCCGTCCAGCCGGACGGATCTCCATGCCACCGCCACCATCGGTGCCGTCACCACTGCACAGCACATCGCGGCCACCACCGCCGGAAGCCACCGCCCGCGCATCCGTTCGTTCACGTGGCGTGCCCCGCTGATCTCCAGCGACTCGATCGTGTCAGTGCCGCTGCGGCGTCCCGCGGCGAGCACCCCCAGGACGACGATCGCCTGCACGAACGTGAGGGCGACGGCCGTCCGGGTGTCGCCGAGGCGAACGGCCTGGGTAAAAACCTCCGTCTCGATGGTGCGCACACCGGGCCCGCCGAGGACGGAGACCACGGCGAAACTGGCGAAGCAGAACGCGAACACCAGCGACGCCGCGCCCCGCACCGCCCCGCTGATCGCGGGCCAGGTGACGTCGGCGAACACGCGCAGGGGAGTGGCCCCGAGTGACGCCGCGGACTCCTCCTGGGCGCGGTCGAGCATGGCCCACGTGGGGCCAACCACGCGCAGCACCACCGCCACGTTGAACGCGGTGTGCGCCCACAGGATCGCGGGGATTCCGCGCGAGGGCAGGAGAGCGGCGACTCCCGTTGCCATCACGACAGCGGGCATGAGGAACGGCACGGTGGCGAGCGCGGCCAGCAACCGCGCGCCGCGGAACGTCCACCGTGACACTGCCCAGGTGAGCGGCAGCCCGACAGCCTGCGACAGCACCGTGCTCGCGACCGCCTGCCACAGCGTGAACCAGGCGACGCCGCGCAGCGAGGCATCGGTGACCACGTCGGCGACCGCACCGGTGCGCAGGTGCCCCGCCAGCATGGACACCACCGGCCAGGCGAAGAACACCGCCAGGAAGACGAGCGGTGCGGCCCTGGCCGCCCGCACCGGCACGGTGGCGGTGCTCACAGCGCGATGGCTCTCCATTCGTCCAGCCACTTGTCACGGTTCTCCGCGATGACGTCGGGGTCGAGCGTGAGAGGGGAGGCCGCGCGCACCGCAAACTTTGTGAACAGGTCCGGCAGCTTCGCCTGCGGGTTCACGGGGAACACGAAGAGCGACAGCGGCATGGACTCCTGGAAGGGGACGTCGAGCAGGTAGTCCACCAGGGCGCGGGCGAGGCCGGGGTTCCTCGTGCCGCGCAGCACGCCCACGTACTCGGTCTGGCGGAAGCACGTGGACTCGATGACACCCGTCGGCGGCTCGTCAATCGGAGTGGCGGCATAGAGCACCTCGGCGGGCGGGCTGCTGCCGTAGCTGACCACCAGCGGGTACTTGCCCTTGCCGCTCGAGCCGCTGAAGTCCACGGTGTAGGCGGCCGTCCAGTCGGTGGCGATGCGCACCTTGTTCTCCTTCAGCTGCGCCCACCACTGCTGCCAGCCGTCGCCGTACTTCGCCACGCTCGCCATGAGGAACGCAAGGCCGGGGGAGGAGTTCACCGGGTCCTGCACCACCAGCTGCCCGCGGTACTCGGGCTTCACGAGGTCGTCGAGCGACGCGGGAGGCGTGATCCCGCGCGAGGCGTACCACTGCTTGTCGTAGTTGACGCAGACGTCGCCCTCGTCCACCGGCTCGTACGAGTCGAGCAGCCGGGCACCCTCGGCACGGGAGAGGGTGGTGTTGTCCACGCCCCACAGCACGTCACCCTCGGGGTTGCCCGCGGTGAGGATCGCCTTCGAGATGAGCGAGCCGGAGTCGCCGCCGGTCACCACCTTCACCTTCGCACCCGTCTGCTTCTCGAACGCGTCGAAGATCCCCTCCGCCGGGGTGAAGGAGTCGTAGGCCAGCAGCGTCACTTCCCCGGGGGTCGCGTCCGCGGGCACGGTCGTGGCGTCACCGTCGGTCCCTGTGGTGCCGTCGCTGCCCGGTGACCCACCGCACGCGGTGAGCACGACGAGCGCGGCCAGGAGGATCGGGATCTTTCTCACGGGTGTGTGTCTCCTTCGTCCGGGGGAGTGATGAACGCGATGAGCGAACCGGTGTGCACCTGCACGTGCGGTGCGTCAAGGGCCACGTTGCTGATGCCTCGCGACTGCGTGGCACGCAGCACGCACTGCTGCAGCGGCCACTTGAGACTGATGGCCGTGACTGTG